>JAODBN010000406.1 GCA_025463965.1 Acidimicrobiaceae bacterium | reverse complement strand
CGTTCGAGGCTCTGGTACCCGTGGTCG
Organism: Acidimicrobiaceae bacterium; assembly: GCA_025463965.1. GTDB lineage: Bacteria > Actinomycetota > Acidimicrobiia > Acidimicrobiales > Bog-793 > JAODBN01. Next base: position 2,916 of record JAODBN010000406.1, on the reverse strand, counting down.
ACTCGCATGCGACGGCGGCGCACGCTGACGGCGTACCTGTTCATGTTGCCGAGCCTCGCCGTGCTCGGCGTCTTCATGTTCTACCCACTGATCCGAGCCGGTTGGTTGTCGCTGACGAACTACTCGTTCTTCGGGGGCTCGCACTTCATCGGTCTGCTCAACTACCGCAACTTGATCCATGACCCGCAGTTCTGGCGTGATCTTGTCAACACGCTCTACTACGCCGGGGTGGTGACGCCCGTCTCGGTGATCCTCGCCCTGGCGCTCGCGTTGCTCTTGAATCGCAAGGGCCTTCCGGGCCGGGGCATCTTCCGGGCCGCCATCTTTCTTCCCGCAGTCGTCTCCTTCGCCGTCTCGGCGATCGCCTTCCGCTTCATGTTCACGCCATCGATCGGCTTCATCACCTACTGGCTGGCCCAGATCGGGATCAATGTGCCCGACTGGCTCGACAGCGTCTCGTTCGCCATGCCGGCGGTGATCTTGGTGGGGATCTGGAAAAACGTGGGCTTCTACATGGTCATCTTCATCGCCGGTCTGCAGACCATCCCGAAGGAGCTCTACGAGGCGGCATCGATTGACGGTGCGACGCGATGGCGGCGCTTTGCGAACGTCACGATCCCGCTGTTGTCCAACACGACGATGTTCGTCACGGTCATCTCGCTGATCGCCAGCTTGCAGGCCTTCGACCAGATCTACGTCATGACCCAGGGCGGCCCGGCGTTCTCGACCGAGACCCTGGTGACGCTCGTCTACCGCCAGGGCTTCCAGAACTTCCAGATGGGCTACGCCTCGGCGATCGCCTACGTGCTGATGGCTCTGGTGCTGCTCTTGAGCCTCTTCCAGCTCCGCTTCTTCTCCCGCCGGACGGTGCAGTACTGATGGCGGCGACACTCAGCGAACCGACGAGTCTCGCTCGGCTGGTCCGGCCGCCGGCGCCGACCAAGCGGAAAGACGCGCCTTCGCGCTTTGGCACCGCCTGGGCTGTGCTGATGGCCACCGTGGCCTCGCTCGTGATCGTGCTGCCGCTGATCTGGATGATCGCCACCTCCTTCAAGCCGGAGGGTGCCATCGTCACCGCGCATCCGAGCCTGTTCTCGTCCAGGCTCATCCTGTCGAACTACTCGGGGGCGTGGTCCGCGATCGACATGCCTCGGCTGCTGTTGAATTCGACGATCTTCGCCGGCGGGGTGACGGTCCTGTCGCTGACCTTCGACTCGCTCACGGCCTACGCGCTCGCCCGGCTCGACTTTCCGGGGAAGAACGTCGTCTTCGTTCTCGTGCTGATCACGCTGATGCTGCCATTCCAGGTGAACTTGATCCCGCTGTTCATCGAGCTGACGAAGTTCCACTGGATCAACACCTACCAAGGGCTGATCCTGCCGCGGGCCACCAACGCCTTCGGCATCTTCTTCCTGCGCCAGTTCTTTCTCTCAATCCCCAATGAGCTCGAGGATGCGGCGCGAGTTGATGGTGCCGGGGACCTGCGGATCTACCGCAGCGTGATGCTGCGCCTCGCCGCTCCCGCCGTGCTGACGCTGGCGCTGTTCCACTTCATGTACAACTGGAACGACCTGTTGTGGCCGCTGATCATCTCGTCCAACAGCTCGATGTACACCCTCGCCTCGGGCCTTGCGCTGTTCACCGGCCAGCACGTCATCGAGTACGGACTCGTGATGGCCGGGGCGACGATGGCGATCGCACCGATGGTGATCGCCTTCTTGTTGATCCAACGACGCTTCGTCGAAAGCATCGCCACCTCGGGGATCCGATGAGCGCCGCGCCCTCGTGGCCTGCCAGGCCCGTGACCGCCCCAGCGCTCGCCCCAAGCCAGGAAAATCAGGAAGGACAGTTCCATGACGTCACCGTCTGAGGCCGCCGAGCGAGCCGCGACGGACTTTCTGGCCGCGCTGCACGCCAAGGTCGAGGCTGGCTACCCGCGGCCCCGCTTGGTGCGTGATCGTTGGGCAGATTTGAGCGGGGCGTGGGAGTTCGCCTTCGACGACGAGGACCTCGGGCGCGATGCCGGGTGGCACCGGCCACCGGCCGACGTCTATGGCGAGACCATCACCGTTCCCTATCCGTTTGAATCCAAGCGTTCGGGCATCGGTGCTGACGGCTTTCACCCCGTCGTCTGGTATCGCCGTGCCGTCGCCTTGCCGGCGCACCGCTCAGATGAGCGCGTCATGCTGCACTTCGGTGCCGTCGATTACGCGGCGAGCGTCTGGGCGGACGGCCAGCTGCTGGGTGAGCACTTCGGTGGGCACACCCCCTTCTCCTTCGCCCTGCCGGCCGGCAGCGCCGGCGAGGTCTCCGTCGTCGTGCGCGCCGAAGACCGACCGGAGGCGGTCGAGCTGCCTCGCGGCAAACAGGACTGGCGGCGTGATCCGCACAGCGTCTGGTACGGCCGCACGACGGGGATCTGGCAGCCCGTGTGGATCGAGGTCGTGCCGAGGACCCACGTTCTTTCCGCCGACTTCGTCTGCGACGCGGCGCAGGGCCGAGTCGAGTGGTCGGTACGGCTGAGTCGCCAGATCGAGGGAAGTGTGCGGCTGCGACTGTCCGCCGACGGCGTGATCGTCGGCGAGCAGTCCCAGCGCCTCGTCGGCACTGAGACGCGTGCTGCGATCGATCTCGCCGCGCTCGAGAACGCCTGGGAGTGGGAGAACCTCGAGTGGTCCCCCGAACACCCCCGCCTGATCGGCGCCGAGATCGCCGTGCTCGACGCCGCGGGAGCAGTGGTGGACTCGGCACTTTCCTATCTGGGCATGCGCAGCGTGGCTGTCGCCGACGGCCAGTTCCTCCTCAACCGCCGCCCGTACGTGATGCGCCTCGTGCTCGCCCAGGGCTACTGGCCCGATACCCGACTCGCCCCGCCGACGCGCGAGGCGCTTCGCGAGGAGGCCGAGCTCATCAAGT
>JAODBN010000358.1 GCA_025463965.1 Acidimicrobiaceae bacterium | reverse complement strand
GAACGCGTCCGCGACGAGCTGGGGCACGCCGGTGCACTCCATGACCACGTCCGGGTCCGAGCACGCTTCGGCGAGAGAACCCGTGTGATAGTTGGCACCGAGCGCAGCGACGAGCTCCGGCTTCGGGCCGTGATCGACCTGGTCGAGCACGTGGACCTCGAGGCCCTTCTGCACACCGATCAGCGCGGCGAGGAGCCCGATCGGGCCCGCACCGACGACGAGCGCGGTCTTCGGCTCCCAGGTCACGCGGTTGCCGATCGCCTCGGCCTGCTCCCAGGCCTTGGCGACGATGGTCGTCGGCTCGAGCAACACACCGAGCTCGCCGAGCTCGGGCCCCACAGGGACGAGCGCGTCGGGCTCGGCGCGGTAGCGCTCACGAGCGAAGCCGTCGAGCTCCTTGATCCCGTGCTCGACGTACTGGCCGTTACGGCACTCGTCCCACTCCCCGACGGCGCACGAGTAACACGGCACGGGGTCGGGTCGCCGGACGATGCCCACCACAAGGTCACCGGGCGAGAGCCCCGCAGACGGTGGCGCCTCGAGGACGCGGCCGAGCGACTCGTGGCCGAGCACGAGGCGCTCCCTGCCCGGAGGTGCCCAGCCGTAGCCACCGGAAAGGATCTCCTGGTCCGTCCCGCACACACCGACCGCCAAGGTCTGCACGAGCACGGTGCCCTCGGCGTCTTCCGGCTCGGGGACGTCGGACACCTCGGCGGAACCCGCCTTCAAGGGCACCACGGTCAGGGCGCGCATTCCATCCTCCTCGCCGGCGACTGGCGCCGGGCTCGTCGTCGGTCGGGCTCAGTGCGCCCGCAGGTGGGGGAAGGCTCCGCGATTCCTGCGGCGCCGACGGTCCGGGGATCGAAGGTCCATCCGGTGCCCCGCAAGGCGGGCGCGGTGTGACATCCCCTGGGCCCACGCCTCGGAGCCGGAGAGGTTGACCGCGGTGTTGATGAGCGAGATGTGCGAGAAGGCCTGCGGGAAGTTCCCCACCTGGCGGCGGGCCACGGGGTCGTACTCCTCGGAGAGCAGACCGAGGTCGTTGCGCAGTGCCAGGAGACGTTCGAACATCGCCACCGCGTCGTCGCGCCGGCCCACGAGCTCGTAGTTGTCCGCCAACCAGAACGAGCAGGCGAGGAACGCCCCCTCGCGTCCGGTCAACCCGTCCACATCGCTCGAGCTCTCGGCGTCGTAGCGCAGGACGAAGCCGTCGTGCAGCAGGTCCTGCTCGATCGCGGCGAGGGTCCCCACCACTCGCTTGTCCTTCGGCGGCAGAAAGCCCACCATGGGGATCATCAGCGTGCTCGCGTCGAGCTCCTTGGACCCGTAGTACTGGGTGAAGGTGTTCCGCTCGGGGTCGTAGCCCTTCTCGAGCACCTGAGCATGGATCTCCGATCGCGTCTTGCGCCACCGGTCGACAGGTCCGGGGAGCCCGAACAGCTCGACGTCCTGAATAGCCCGGTCCATCGCCACCCACGCCATCACCTTGGAGTGGGTGAAATGCCGTCGTGGACCGCGCACCTCCCAGATGCCGTCATCGGGCTCACGCCAGCCGTCCTCGACGAAGTCCAGCAGCACCCGCTCGAGGTCCCACGCCGGGGCGTCGGCGAGGCCACCGCGGCGGGACTCGTGGAGGGCCGACATCACCTCGCCGTAGACGTCCAGCTGGTACTGGCCCGCCGCAGCGTTCCCCACCCGGACCGGGAGCGACCCCTCGTAGCCGGAGAGCCAAGGAAGCTCGTACTCCGGCAGCTCGCGCTCGCCGGCGGGGCCGTACATGATCTGCAGCTGCGAGGGGTCGCCCGCCACCGCACGCAGCAGCCAGTCGCGCCAAGCTGCCGCCTCCTCCTGGAATCCCGCAGCCATGAGCGAGCTCAGCGTCAAGGTGGCGTCGCGCAGCCAGCAGTAGCGGTAGTCCCAATTGCGCCCGCCCCCGAGTGCTTCGGGCAGAGAGGTCGTCGGTGCAGCGACGATTCCTCCTGTCGGCGCGAAGGTGAGTGCTTTCAATGTGATTGCAGAGCGCATGACAGCATCGCGCCAGGGTCCCTCGGGCACCGTCGACTGGGCCGACCAGTCCTGCCATGACGTCGTCGTGTCGTCCACCGAGTAGTGCCCGTCAACCGGCCGGGGCGACGCCTCGTTCGAGGGGTGCCACGAGAGCACGAAGGGAAGGGACTCGCCCTCAGAGACAGTGAAATCGGCCACCGTCGCCATGTTCTCGCCCCGTGTGGGCACCCTGCTCCACAAGGCGATCGCGTCGGGGCCCGAGATCGCGGTCAGCAGGCCGTCCACCTTGTGCACCCACGGCTCGACGCGGCCGTATCCCAAGCGGACCACGAGGTCCATGCGCATGTCCACGCGCCCGCGAACGCACTCCACCAACCGGACGATCTCGGGATGGGTCTCCCGGAACGGCATGCAGTCGATGATCCGAACGGTTCCCGAGGACACCGTGAACTCCGTCTCGAGGACCAAGCTGTCCTTTCGATACTGGCGCTTGGTCGCCATCATTGGAGCGCCGTGCCCCGGACGGGGACTTTCCGCGGGAGCGATCCTCCAATACCCGTTGCGCTCGTCGCCGAGCAAGGCGGCGAAGCACGCAGCCGAGTCGAAGCGAGGAAGACAGCACCAGTCGATGGATCCGTCGCGCCCGACGAGCGCCGTGGTGTGGGTGTCACCGATGACGCCGTAGTCCTCGATCCGAAGGGGCATCACCTCATCATTGCCGAGCGGGACTCAGTGCGACACCTCAGCCTGCGCAACCCTGCGTGCTCGTCGGCCGCAGATTGGCCTCGGCGAGGTGCACTCGGTCCAGCACGCCGGGAGAGGCGAGCGCGTAGCCGACGTCCGGGTTCGAAGCCGAGCGAGAGAAGACCACCCCGATCACCTCGCCGGCGGTGCTGACGAGCGGGCCGCCCGAGTTGCCCGGGCGCACCACGGCCTGCAGCTGATAGACGATGCGCTGGGTCAGCTCGTTGTTGTAGATGTCGCGGCCTTGGGCGTCGAAGCGGGCGGTCACGCCGGCCTCCCGAGCGACGAAGGGCCCGCCTCCGGGGTAGCCGAGGACCCCGGCGGGGACGCCCCGTTCGACGTCGTTGGGATCGACCTGAAGGGCGGGGATGCCGAGCGGCGCCGTCTCGAGGACTGCC
>JAODBN010000335.1 GCA_025463965.1 Acidimicrobiaceae bacterium | reverse complement strand
CCGGCGCTGGCGAAGCCCGCGGGTCGACCGTCGCCGTCGCGCGAGACGAGAACGAAGGTGTCGTCGCCGTGGGGAAGGGCGAGACGCTCTCGCCATTGGGCCCGCCGTGCCTCGAGGTCGAGGCCGTCAAGGAAGCTTCTTGGCAGCAGGCCCGAATAGGCCCGCCGCCATGAGGCGAGGTGCAGCGCGGCGATGTCCTCGGCGTCTGTCGCAGAGGCGGGTTCGACGTGGGGGGCGGCCATCGGCGAGCCAGCCTATTGGCGGGCTTGGCGCCGTTCGAGCCCCCGACGCCCCCGATGTAGGGTCGGCTGGTGCCCGCGACACCTTCTGGCTTGGCGGTGCGCGCCCGCGCGCTGAGAAAGGAATTCGGCTCCTTCGCGGCCGTCGACGGGATCGACTTCGACATCGCCCGTGGCGAGGCGTTCGGTTTCCTCGGCCCGAACGGTGCCGGCAAGACCTCGACGATGCGGATGATCGCTTGCATGTCGCCGCGAACTGGTGGCGAGCTCGAGGTGCGGGGGATGGACCCGGCGACCGACGGCCGGGCCATCCGGGCCGGAATCGGCCTCGTCCCCCAAGAGGACGCCCTCGACACCGAGCTCTCGGTTCTCGACAACATGCTCGTGTACGGGCGCTACTTCGGCATCCCCCGCCGGGCAGTGCGTGCCCGAGCCGAGCAGCTGCTCGAGTTCGCACAGCTTTCCGAGCGCTCCGATGCCAAGGTGGACGCGCTCTCGGGCGGCATGCGGCGGCGCCTAGTCATCGCCCGAGCGCTGATCTCTTCACCGGACCTCGTGATCTTGGACGAGCCGACCACCGGGCTCGACCCCCAAGCTCGCCACCTCGTGTGGGAGCGGCTCTACCGGCTCAAGCAGGAGGGGGTGACCCTCGTGCTCACCACCCATTACATGGACGAGGCCGAGCAGCTGTGCGACCGGCTGGTGGTGATGGACCGGGGCCGCATCGCTGCCGAGGGCCCGCCGCGCCAGCTGATCGAGCAGCAGGTCAGCCGAGAGGTGCTCGAGCTGCGACTGGAGGACGCCGACGAGGGCCGCGCCCTCGAGGCGCTGAAGGGGCTGGCCGACCGGATCGAGGAGCTGCCGGATCGGCTCTGTTGCTACGGCGAGGACGGAGACGAGCTGCTCGCAGCGGTCATCGACGCCGGCGTGCACCCGAACGGGGTGCTCGTGCGACGGGCCACGCTCGAGGACGTCTTCTTGCGCCTCACCGGCCGGAGCCTCGCCGACTAGCCATGTCCATCGCGACGCCGACGCCGGGCGCGTTGGATCTCGAGGTTGCCGCGGGGCGGCGGGGCACGCCGCTTTGGTGGCGAGCCCTCAACTCGTGGGCCTTCCGTTGGGCGCGGACCTGGCGTTCCGGGCTGGCCGCGAACTTCGTCTATCCCGTGGTCTACCTGGCGGCGATGGGAGTCGGCCTCGGCAGCCTGGTCAACCGCCACCTCGGGGCGAGCGCCGCGTCGCTCGGCGGGGTGCCTTACCTCGCCTTCGTCACTCCCGGCATCCTCGCCGGCTCGGTGATGCAGATCGGGGTGCACGAAGCGACCTACCCGGTCCTCGGCGCGATCCGTTGGGACCGCTCCTACCTGAGCCAGCTCGCCTCGCCGCTGCGCGTGGGCGATCTCCTCCTCGGCCACCTCGCCTTCCTCGCCTTCAAGGCACTCGTGGCGACGTCGGTGTTCCTCGCCGTTGCCGGGGCTTTCGGGGCGCTCGAGTCCCCCGAGGCGGTGCTGGCGCTTCCGATCTCGGTGCTCGTGGCGCTCGCCTTCTTCGCGCCGATCGCCGCGTACTCGGTCACCCGGGAGAACGACTCCGGGTTCTCGACGATCCAGCGCATGGTGATCGTCCCGCTGTTCTTGTTCTCGGGGAGCTTCTTTCCGATCGCCCAGCTGCCTGAGGGCCTGCGGGTGCTCGCGGTGTGCACGCCGCTCTACCACGGGGTGGCGCTCGAGCGTGCCTGCACCCTCGGGCGCTTCGGCCTCGGCGATCTCGTGCACATCGCCTACCTCGTCGTGCTGGCGTTCATCGGTTGGATGGCGGCCCGGCGCACCTACCAAAGGCGCCTCGCCGGATGAGCGCGACCGCGCCGCGCCTCGCGCCGCTGTGGCGGATCACCCCGGTGACCACCAGCCTCGCCCTGGCCTCGCGTGTGGTGGCACGCAACCTGCGCGTCTACCGGCGCGGGTGGATGTACCTGCTGTCCGGCTTCGTCGAGCCCTTCCTCTATCTGCTGAGCGTGGGGGTGGGGCTCGGGCACCTCGTCGGCGGCCTCCAAGTCGGAGGACGCGCGGTGACCTACGCGCAGTTCGTCGCCCCCGGACTGCTCGCCGCGCAGGCGATGAACGGCGCGATCTTCGACACGACCTACAACCTGTTCTACAAGCTGAAGTACGCCCACACCTACGAGGCGGTGCTCGCCACGCCCGTCGGCACCAACGAGGTGGCGCTCGGCGAGATCGGCTGGGCGCTCGCCCGAGGCACGACGTACGGCGCGGCGTTTCTCGGGGTGATGGCGGGGCTCGGCCTGGTCCTCTCGCCTTGGGGCGTGCTCTGCCTCCCGGTCGTCGCGCTCGTGAGCTTCGCCTTCGCCGCGACGGGCATGGCGGTGACCTCGTTCATGCGCAGCTGGCAGGACGTGGACTCCGTGGCTCTCGCCCTGTTGCCACTCTTCTTGTTCTCGGGCACCTTCTACCCGCTCGGGGTGTACCCGTCCGCCGTGGCGTGGCTCGTCCGTGTCACCCCGCTCTACCAGGGTGTCGACGTGCTCCGGGCGTTCTCGACGGGCACACCGAGCTGGTCGGTGTGCTGGCACCTCGCCTATCTGTTGGCGCTCGCCGGCCTCGCCCTGGCGATCACCTCGAGGCGGCTGCGCCGGCTGCTTGCTCCCTGAGCCGGGTTGCGGCCGGCCGAGCCGGCCGGCGTGTCAGGAGACGAGCTGGCGGGCGGCGTCGGCGATGTGGGCAGCGGAGATGCCGGCCGCGTCGAGCAGCTCGGCGGGCGTGCCCGAGCTCGAAAGTCCCCGCACCGCGAGGTGCACCAGCTTCGGCGCCGTGCCCGCCGCGACGAGCGCGGTCGTGACCGCCTCGCCGATGCCGCCTGAGGGGTAGTGGTCCTCGGTGACGACGAGACGCCCGCCCGTGGCCGCGACCGCCGCCTGGATGGTGGCGGTGTCGATCGGCTTGACCGAGTAGCAGTCGATCACCCGTGCCGAGATCCCCTCGGAGGCGAGCAGCTCTGCGGCGGCCAGCGACTCGTGCAAGGTGACACCGGCACCGAGCAGGCTCACCTGGTCGTCGTCGCTCGAGCGCACCACCTTGGCGCCGCCGATCGGGAACTCCTCGTCCGGGCCGTAGATCGTCGGGTAGGCGCCACGCGTCGTGCGCAGGTAGGCGACCCCGGGAGCATCCGCCATGGCCTTCACGAGCGCCACCGCGGAGGGCCCGTCGCTCGGGTACAGCACGACGGAGTCGTTTACCGCCCGCATCGAGGCGAGGTCCTCGAGCGCCATCTGGGAAGGTCCGTCCGCGCCGATCTCCACCCCTGCGTGAGAGCCGCACAGGCGGATCTGCAGCTCCGAGACGCCCGCCATGCGAATGAAGTCGAAGGCACGCGAGATGAAGGCGCCGAAGGTGGCAGCGAAGGGCACGTAGCCGCGGGCGGCCAGTCCCATCGACACGCCGACCATCGCCTGCTCGGCGATAAAGGTCTCGAAGTAGCGGTCGGGGGCGACCTTCAAGAACTCCTCGGAGTGCGTGGAGTTGCCCACCTCGGCGTCGAGCACGACGACCTCGGGTCGAGCCGACATCGCGGCGAGGGCCTCTCCGTACGCCTTGCGGGTGGCGACCTTGCTGCCGAGCTCGTAGGTGGGCAGCTGGACGGCGGCCTTCGGGTCGGGCGTGATCGCCGGGGTGCCCGCAGGGGGCGTGAGCGAGCTGACGATCAACGAGGAGGGACCGCCGAGGCCGGCGATCGCCCGCTCGGCGAGGTCACGCGGAAGTGCCGTGCCGTGCCAGCCGGGCTTGTCCTCGATCTCGGGGACGCCCTTGCCCTTGATGGTGCGCGCGAGCAGCACGACCGGCCCGGGGGTGGCCTCCGCCTCGGTGAAAGCCTCGTCGATCTCCTCGATGTCGTGGCCGTCGAGCATGATGGCCTGGCAGCCGAAGGACTCGACGCGAGCCGCGTAGCGCTCGAGGTCCCAGCCGATCTCGGTCGGACCTCGCTGGCCGAGCCGGTTCACGTCCACCATGACCGTGAGGTTGTCCAGCTCGTAGTAGGAGGCCTTGTCGAGTGCCTCCCATACCGATCCCTCGGTCAGCTCCGAGTCGCCACAGAGCACGTACGTGCGGTAGTCGAGCCGGTCGAGCGCCTTGCCGGCGAGCGCGACGCCGACGGCGCCGGCGATCCCGACTCCGAGTGAGCCGGTCGCCATGTCGACCCAGGGGAGCACCGGGGTCGGATGTCCCTGGAGCCGGGAGCCGAACTTGCGGTACTCGTAGATCAGCTCGTCCTCGCTCACCACACCGACGGCGCGGTACAGCGAGTAAAGGAGAGGAGAGGCGTGGCCCTTGGAGAAGATCAGGTGGTCGTTCGTGGGCAGCTTCGGCTGCTGCCAGTCGTAGCGAAGATGTCTCGCGGTGAGCACGGCGAGGAGGTCAGCGGCCGACAGCGAGGAGGTCGGGTGACCGGAACCGGCCTCGGTGCTGCAGCGGATCGAGTCGACCCGCAGCTGGCGGGCGAGCTCTGCGGTGGTGGCGAGGTCGGGAATCGTCATTCGGGGCGCACCTCTACAGGCTGGGGGCGGTACGGGACGTGTTTCTGCGTAGGCTACCGGCCCGCTCTCGGGGCCACCTCGGAGCGGTCGCGCCCCGAGCTCGGGCGCGTCATTCAAGGTCGTCTGCGACCGCCTGGCAAGTCGAACAGCTCTGCGACCGCTTGCGAGCCCGCGGGCCGAGCCAAGGGACGCCGACGAGGCGCGCCGGAGGCGCGTCGAGTGAATAAGAGAGGCGAGGGCGCTCCTGGGCAGAGGGGCGCCCTCGCCCCCCGATTCAGCCGGAGCTCAGCGAGCGGAGCGAGCCGCAGCCGGGCGCCGGACCTGGATGAGGTCCGTCAGCATCAGCACGATGACCTTCTCCGCCGCCCCGGTGGAGCGACCGAGGCTGGAGCGCAGGTAGTCCCAAGTCTCCCAGGACGTGACGGTGTCGATGGCGTCGAGGAGGCTCTTCGCATCTTCTGAGCGTCGGCTGAGCTCGGACGCGAAGGTGGCAGCGATGTGGTCACGCCGCATGCTGCGGGCGCGGCGCAGCCCCTCGGCCATCTCGGGGGAGTCGTGCTGGTCGAACATCGTCGCCCTGCGGATGGGGGTGATGTTCTCCAGCAGCTTGCGGTACTGGCGTGCGACGAGCTGGATCCGCTCGGCGAGGGGCAGCTTCGGGTCGACCTGCTGGAGCGTCTCGCGGTAGCGGCTCAGTTGAAGCGAGAGCGCCATGGTGCGCAGCGCGGCGACGTCCTCGAAGTGGTGGTACACGGTACGCAGCGCGACACCGGCTCTGGCGGCTACCTCTTGGGCGGTCGGGCGGAGCTGTCCTTCCTCGACGAGTTCGAGCAGAGCCTCCAGGACGCGTAGTCGGGTCCGCTCTCCGCGGGCTCTACGCCCGTCGACGGCTGGGGTTCTCTCGTTCTCATCTCGCGCCATTTAGAAATATTACTGCGCTGCCCGGACAAATACGAATCTCCACGCATTGTGGCGAAGATCGCGCTGTGAGCGTCCGGATTCACTGCCCTGCAAGGGGTGTGTCGGAAACGGATGTTTGCAAACCTGCGCCCGGCGGCTAGCGGGGCGCCTCCCCGATCCGCCGAAACGACGAGTGGCGATGGCCCGAGGAGAGGCCGGTGGCGAGCCGGCGAGGGGAGAAGGTAGCGCCCCGTCCGCCGTTGCCGGACGGCCGGTCGCCCTCGCCGTCATCCGGCGTGCGCGCCGGGCGGCGACCCAAGGGCAGCTTTTGGCGTGCCCACCCGAGCAGCAGGAGTGCAACGAGCAGAACCAGGCCGACCACGCTGAGAGCCAGCCCACTGACGAGATTCGCCGGTGCGTACCTCCAGGTGACGCGGAAGCGGCCCGCTGGAAGGCCTATGACCTGGACGAGCCCGAAGCGGTGCACGGTGTAGGTGTGCGAGGGCCCCCCGGCAAGCGGGGTTGCCTTGGCGGTCCAGCCGGGCTCGTAGGTCTCGCTCCGAACGAGCAGTCCGCCTTTGGGCGCGTCGACGACCATGTGGACCGGCCCTCCGAGAACGTCCGCACCGTTTCCTCTGATCCCCGTGAGACGCACTGATCCGGGCGCGCGAGCCGCCACGTCCGGCACGTGGTGACTCACCGGTTGCAGCCAGGCGAGCCCTCTTGTCTGGGTGTTGCGGTAGGAGAGGAAGGGACCGATCGCCCGAAGCCAGTGCCAGTGAGGTGCAGGCAGGTCGCCCTGGAGCTCCCCGTCGAGAAGCAGCCGCTTGTTGGGATGGCGCGTGACGACGACGACGGCATCGACCGTGACCGCCGCCGGTCCGAGGTTCTCGATCTCGACGGCCGAGGCGTGATCGGCGGGGAGGTTGCCTCTCGCCTGGTCGGCGCTGATGGTCAGCGGATGCCACCCCGACAAGGTGGCGCCGGTGATGGTGGCGGCGCGCAAGGGGCCGCTCAAGGCTCCCGAGTCACGGGCCAGCACGACGTCGATGCGCTGCAGTCCGGTGGGTGCACCGATCTGCAGCGAGAGGGTCGAGCCCGGCGCGACGAGAAAGGAGCCCGAGGCCGGCGACATCCTCGGCGGGGCGGACGATGCCGCCACCGTGGCTCCTGAGGTGCTCCGAGCCGTGCCGTCGGCGAGCGGGATCGCGGAGTGGGGGCGCAGCTCTTGGTACAGGTACTGGGTCGTGGTGATGAGGGCCGTGAGATCGAGGGTGTCGAAGGTCTCCCCGGCGAGGCGGGCCGGGTTGAGGTTCTCGTAGGTGTGGGTGAAGGTCGCGGCGTCGTAGGTCGAATCGACGATCGACCCGTACCCCTCGACGCTCGGCGAGCCCTGGACGATGTTGAGGTCCGTCACCCCTAAGCGGTTGAGCGCGTCGGGGTCGGGCGAGGGGTTGGCGAAGGTCGGGTTGAAGATCGCGAAGCGACCCTCGGAGCCGGCGAGGTGCTGGACGAGCTTGCTCGCGGCGGTCGGCCCGGCGGCGACCTGTGCCGAGGCGGTGGCGTAGTTGGCATTGAGGGGGAAGAGGCCGAGGTCGAGGGCGAGCGCCGCCAGCAGCAATAGACGGACCGGTCGTGCGGAACGGAAGCGGCCGAGCACGACCACCGCCGTGCCGGCGACGACGAGGAGCTCCCAGATGAAATAGACGACGAGCCGGCCGGGCAACCCGAGGTTGACCACGGCGTTTCCGTAGTGGCTTTGCGCCCCCTTCGGGTCGAGGCCGACGTAGGCGATTCCCGCCGCGGTGAGCGCCAGCGGGGCGAGGGCGAGCCAGCGTGAGACCGGCGTGGCGAGCGCGCCGATGCCCTTGCTGCGGCGCTCAGCGGCGCCCGGGCCGAGTAGGTCCTCGCAGAAGAATGCGAGCAGTACGACAAGGGCGAGATCGAGGATCTCCGCGTTGCGGTTCTGCAGCCGCTCGCCACCGAAGAGAGGAACGTGCACGAGCAGGTGCCCGAGCGGGGTGCTCGCCCCGAGGGCGAGCACGGCACCGAGGAGCGCCAGCACGTACCAAAGTCCGAGCGGCCGGCGCGCTTCGAACCCTTCACGTCCCGGCGTGTCCGAGGAAGGCCCGCCGCGTCGGGCGCGAAGCAGCCGGGCCCGCGCCGACTCGAAGACCTCGGGCAAAAACGCGCAGAAGGCGACGGCCGCCACGATCCCGACGCCGATGGTGAGCTCCGGGAGGTTGTAGGCGCCGGAGTAGACGGGCATCCCGAGGTTGCCGGTTCCACCGTCGGCAAAAGGCAGAAGGAGGAAGCCGATCAGATGGGAGAAGCTGAACGAGCCGGCGGCGAAAAAGCTGTACGCCGCGCTGCCCCGCTGCGAGCTGCGCAGGAAGCCGATGCCGGGAAGCCACTGGGCCGCCGAGCAGCAGATACCGACGAGTGCCCCCCCGAGAGCGACGAGAAGGAAGCGGCCACTGCGGCGCCCGAGCCGAAGGCAGGTGGCGACCATGACGGCGATCAGCACGATGGCGGCCGTGGACACGGCGCGTGGATCGCCCGCAAGCACCGTGAGGGCCACGGAGGCGGCGAGCCCGGCGATCGGCAGCGCCATCTCCGACAGCCGCGCGCGGGCCACGGCCCCGCGCTCGATCGAGTTGAGCGCCAACAGCGACCAGGGAAGCAGGCTCGTCCCCTGGGTGAGGCCGATGTGGACGACCTGGCCGCTGAGAAAGCCCGTCCAGGCGAACGCGAACCCGCCGATGAACGCAGGCAGCGGCCCACAGCGGAGTCTGCGCAGCAGCAGGTAGGCGCCGACTGCCGCCACGATCGGGGTGAAGAGCTGGTCGATCGCCCAGGCGCCGAGATGAGGCAGGAACGCGAACAGGAAGGTGGCCGGGAACATGGCGCCGGCGTTCCAGCCCGCGAGCAGGGGCGTGCCGCTCCAGATGAAGGCATCCCAGGAGGGCAGTCGCCCGGAGTGCAACAGCTGACCGGCGAGCACTCGCAGCGGGTAGTTCTGGGTCAGGTTGTCGCCCTGCAACAGGGGATGGCCCGACAGGCTGAAGGGCAACTGCACGACGAGCGGCAAGAGGATCAAGACCGCGAGCGCGATGCGGTCGGGGCGCTCCAGTCTTCTTCGCGAGCCGTCGGCGCTCGCGCTCACAGCGGGCCGGCCGGGCTCGCGAGCAGATCCCCGTCGGGGCAGCACCTCGGCCATCCGCAGGAACCTACAGGCCGCGCCCGCACGGACGCGAAAGGCCACCGCGTAAGGTTTTGCATGACCTGTCGAGGTATGCGGTGCTCCGGTCGCTCCTGAACCCGCTGCTCAGCCTCGGTGGCTGGGAGGCTTACGCCCTCATCGCGGCGCTTTGCTTCGGTGAGGCCGCCCTCTTTCTCGGCTTCGTGCTGCCCGGCGAGACCGCCGTCGTCTTCGGGGGCGTGCTCGCCTCTGAGCACCACGTGTCACTCGTGCCGCTCATCGTCCTCGTCGTCGTGTGCGCGATCGCCGGCGACACCGTCGGTTACGAAATCGGACGCCACTTCGGCGTCCGCCTGCTGAAGATATGGCCTCTCCGTGGCAACGAGGGTGTCACGCGTGCCCGCTCCCTCGTGCAGCGACGCGGCGCCGTGGCGGTGTTCATCGGTCGCTTCACGGCGGTGTTCCGCACCCTCGTGCCGGGCATGGCGGGCATCTCCGGCGTCAGGTACCCGACCTTTGCCTTGGCGAACGCCAGCGGCGGGATCATCTGGGGAGTGGGGTGGACGCTCGCGGGCTACTACGTGGGCCAAAAGGTGCTGTCGACGGGGAGCACGATCTCCACCGTCCTGCTGTCGGTCATCGCTGCCGGCCTCATCGCCCATGAGGTGCGAAAGCGCGTGCTCGCGCACCGCCGGCGCGAGAGCGCACGCGGCCATGACGACACGCGGGACGACACGCAGGACGGCCCGGAGGGTGGCTCCGGAGAATCCCGACCTATCACGTCGACAATCCCTGAAGCTGTCGATATGCTGCCCGAAGACGCCGAGATCGAGCGTGCTGGGCGAAGGACGCCCGGCCCCGGCGGAGACGAGGAGAGTCAGATGGCACTGCAGCTCGGAGACGTCGCCCCCGACTTCACCGCGGAGTCGACCGAAGGGACGATCAACCTCTATGAGTACCTCGGGGACGGCTGGGGAGTTCTCTTCTCCCACCCCAAGGACTTCACCCCGGTGTGCACCACCGAGCTCGGCGAGGTCGCCCGTTTGAAGGGCGAGTTCGACAAGCGCAACACCAAGGTCCTCGGCCTGTCGGTCGACTCGGTGGACTCGCACGGGGGCTGGGCTTCCGACATCAAGGACGCCACCGGCCAGGAGCTCAACTTCCCGCTGATCGGTGACTCTGACCGCAAGGTCTCCGACCTGTACGGGATGATCCACCCGAACGCCAACGACACCTTGACGGTTCGCTCGGTCTTCGTGATCGGCCCGGACAAGAAGGTCAAGCTCACCATCACCTACCCGGCGAGCACGGGGCGCAACTTCCAGGAGATCCTGCGGGTCATCGACTCGCTCCAGCTGACCTCGGGCTACTCGGTGTCCACCCCGGTCAACTGGACCGAAGGCGACGAGGTGATCATCGCTCCGGCGATCTCGGACGACGACGCCAAGGAGAAGTTCCCGAAGGGCTTCCGCACCGTGAAGCCCTACCTGCGCTTCACCCCTCAGCCGAACCGCTGAGCACGCGCGCCGGACCGGCGACAGCCCGGCGTCCGGCGGGTCCAGCTCTGTTCGCGTCCCCGGTGCGCTCACGCGTGCCGGGGACGCGGCGCGTCTGGCCATGAACCGCTCGCCTGGACGTCGGTCGCCACGGGCGGGCCGATTCGTCCCTGTACCATCGGTGGTTGTGCGGTCGATCGCAGAGGCAGTCTGGCGTCGCTGCTGCGCCCTGCCCGTGCTCACCCAGGATGCGCTCCTCTACTTCGCCGCGGCGATCTTCGCGGCAGGCACGGCGCGCAAGGCGAACCTGGCCGACTACCGAGCGTGGGGCGAGATGGCCGCCATCGCCTACGTCGTCGGCGGCCTGATCTGTGCAGCGGTGGCGCTCCGGGTGCGCCGGCAATCTCG
>JAODBN010000331.1 GCA_025463965.1 Acidimicrobiaceae bacterium | reverse complement strand
CGGCGGCGCTTCCGAGCCTGGTAGAGGCGGCTACTTCCTGGAAGAAGGGGATTCGCCACGCCATCCCCTCGTGGTTGTAGTTGTGCCGCGGGTCTGACTCATGGTCGAGAAACTGGACCCCGGTGTCAGGGGCAGCGCCTCCGACCTTTCTGAAGCTCTTCCCGAGTGCATCCAACGGTCGGACAGGCTGACTCACGATGAGCTCGCGTAGTTTCTCAACCGTTGAGGTCTGTAGCAGGCCGGGCAGGCTTGCCCAGCCAGCGTGGTGCAGGTTGTCGATCTGCTCCTGAGTCACGGGGTACTCGACGTCGAGACCATCTAGCTCGGGTCGCGTTGATACCTGTTGCGTCATCGTTGCCATCCTTCTCGATCATCAAGGGAGCCGCTCGGAGTGACTGGACGCGAGCCCCTACCCCTACGTCGCAATCGACTTGCCCGAAGCTTCTCCAAGACTACATGCATTTATGCGTACATACTCTAGATCGGCTGAGTGGAGATCACAAGGTAGCGACGATCATCCTTTTCAGTAGGGGGTTGTACACGCCACCGCGATATGCAAACCTTCCTCCACGGCAACGGGGCTCGTGGCCGCAAGGCTCGTTGCGACGAACCGCATCCAGCCCCGTAAATGCCGATGGCATGTCATCGGGCAGCCGTGCCGGATCGAATGTAAGAGGGCGTCTCGGCCACCGCACCGTGGCCGCCGTCAAACGATGCCTCAGGCCAGATGCCGGTCAAGGCGAAATCACACAGGACGGAGAGTTCGATGTCGGGACGACTAGCCGGTAAGACAGCCTTCATCACGGGCGCTGCGCGAGGACAGGGCCGCAGCCACGCAGTCCGCATGGCGCAGGAGGGCGCGAACATCATTGCTGTGGACGTGTGCAAGGACATGCCGGGCATGGCCTACGTGGGAGCCACAGAGGAAGACCTCGCAGAGACGGTGCGGCTGGTTGAGCAGCTGGATCGCCGCATCGTGGCCGTCCAGGCCGACGTCCGGGATCCCGAGGCGCTAGGCGCGGCCGTTGACCGCGGAGTGACCGAGCTCGGCGGCCTGAACATCGTCAGCGCGAATGCCGGCATCGGGTGCGCTCCGCATCAGGCGCACGAGCTGAGCATGGAGACCTGGCAAGACATGTTGGACATCAACCTCACGGGTGCCTGGACCACTGCCAAGGTCGCAGTCCCGCACCTGATCGCCGGAGGTCAAGGCGGTTGCATCGTATTCACGAGCAGCGGAGCCGGCCTTCGGGCCTATCCGAACACCGCTCACTACACCTCCGCCAAGCATGGCCTCGTCGGTCTGATGCGGACGATGGCCCTCGAACTCGCTCCCCACTTCATCCGGGTCAATACCATCCACCCGACCAACGTGGACACGCCGATGATCATGAACGACAACATGTATAGGCTTTTCTGCCCGGATTTGCCGCATCCAAACCGGGATGACTTCGCCGCCGTTGCGTTGACCATGAACGCGTTGCCCATCCCATGGGTCGAGCCGGTTGATATCTCCAACGCGCTGCTGTTCCTAACTTCAGACGAGGCTCGATACATCACGGGCGTAACGCTCCCCGTTGACGCAGGCAACCTGATCCGATGAGCGGTGGGGTGGGCTCACGCTGAGCTCTCAGGCGGATGCCGTGGTCAATATCTAGAAGCGCTCGTGTTGCTTGACACCACTGAGATGGCGCGCTTAGCATCGAGGCATGCACGCAAAAATGTACGCATAGTGCGTGGATTCCCGTCGGCGGGACTACCAACCGCGCGACGTGGCACAAGCTCTAGCTGGTAATTACTGAAGGAGTCAGCATGGCGAACGAAGAGCTCAAGGGAGACCACCACTACGTGGTCATCTCATCGGATAATCATGCCGGCGCGGATATCCAGGGCTACAAGCCCTACCTGGAGAAAAAGTGGCACGACGAGTTCGATGCCTGGGCTGCCTCCTATACCAACCCATGGGACTTCGTCGAAACGCGGGTGACCAAGGACGGCTTCAGCCTGGACACGGAGCAGATCCTCACGGGCGTCTCCTCCTGGCACAGCTCGTTAAACTGGGACAGCGCGCAGCGCAAGAGCCACCTCGACTCGGACGGCGTGGTCGGGGAGATCATCTTCCCTAACACAGCGCCGCCCTTCATGGCCAAGACGGTGCTGTCCGGTGTCGGCCCCGTGTCCAGTGCTGAGTACGAGCGCCAGTTCGCTGGCCTCCAGGCGCATAACCGCTGGCTCGCGGACTTCTGTGCGGACGCACCCGGGCAGCGGGCTGGCATCGGGCAAGTGCTTCTCGTCGACGTCGATGACGCCATCGCGGAGGTCCGTAAGATCAAGGAGCTCGGACTGACGGGCGGGGTCCTATTGCCGATCGACGGCCCGCTCGGCGGTACCACGCCGCTGTACGTGGATGCGCTCGAGCCGTTCTGGCAGGTATGTGCGGATCTCGACGTACCGATGCACAAGCACTCCTCCGCCCCCCCCGAGCAGCCAGGCGCAGCCCTTGACGGTCCGGGCGTTGTGGCGATTGGCTTCGCCGAGCGGCAGTTCTACAACCACCGAGCAGTCGCGCAGATGATCTTCTCTGGCGTATTTGAGCGTCACCCCTCCTTGAAGTTGATCTTCTCTGAGAGTGGCGTTGGCTGGGTTCCCCGGCATCTGGCGATGCTCGACTCCATCTACACGGCAGGCAACGATCCGAACGGGCTGCTGCACTTCCTCGCCCCGTCAATGACCACGATCTCGATGAAGCCCAGCGAGTACTTTGCCCGAAACATCTTCCTGGGGGCGAGCCTGTTTCTGCCTTCGGAGGCCAAGCAGCGCCACGAAATCGGGGTAGACCGCATCATGTGGGGCGTCGACTACCCGCACTCTGAGGGAACATTCCCTTACTCGCGGGAGGCTATCGCCCTGACGTTCTCGGACTGCGAGCCCGAGGAGGTGGCGCTGATGCTGGGGGTCACCGCTGCCAAGGTCTTCAACTTTGATCTGGATCACCTGCAGAAACTCGCTGACAAGGTCGGACCGACTGTCGATGAGGTGAGGCTGTTCCCAGCATCGATTCCCTCAGTTCCTGATCAGACGTTGAGCCCGGTCTTCAGCACAGGAGCCTTCGCGTCTGACCGCTAATAGCACGACCTGGGCGAGCGGGGCCGTGGGACCGCGATTCGCCACCCAGCATCGACACGTGGCCTGGCAGACGTCCAGCCACCGGAATTGGAGTTGAGATGTCAGTAGAGATGGATACACGCTCCGGCCCAGACGGTGCGGGCGGCACCGAGTTGAAGCCGGTTGCGTTTGTGTCAGCGGACAGCCACGTCGGACCGCGTGCTGCCGAGGACCTGAGGCAGTACTGCCCGAGCGATCTCTTGGACGAATACGACGCCTGGCTCGGCAAGGTGCTGAATGAGGGCAAGTCCAGTGCTTATGACCACCGGCACGCGGGCAACCCGGACCGTATCCGGCGCCTCAAACTGAACGATGTGCCGGGCCACTACGACATGAACGCGCGCCTTGCTGACATGAATCGCGACGGCGTGGCCGGCTCGGTCATCTTTCACGGCAGCCAAAACCTCGAGCCGTTGCCATTTCTTGACTCGGTCGGCACGAGGCTATTCCGCACGGGCGGCCCGGATGAGATGGAGATGGAGAAGGAAAGCCTGGCCAAGGTCAAAGTGGGCCTCCGGATCTACAACCAGTGGCTCAGCGACGTGTGCTCGATCGAGCCCGAGCGCCACGCCGGCCTCGTTCATCTCCCGATGTGGGACTTGGAGGCGGCCGTCGAGGAGCTGAGATGGGGCGCAGCGCACGGACTCCGCGGCGTGAACTTCCCAGCGCCCCGGGCGGGTATCCGCTTCTTCGACGATCCCGCATGGGAGCCCTTCTGGGATGCCTGCGAGGAGCTCAACATGCCACTTACTACACATTCTGGCGTCGGAAATCCTGCAGAGTGGGCCGGTCCCATCTCGGGTGCCCTATCCCAGCTCGAGGCAACCGGGTACCCGGTCGTGAAGGGGCTGCACCGCCTGATCTTCGCGGGCGTCTTCGAACGCCACCCGAGGCTCAAGATCGTCTACACCGAGCAGGCAGCGCAACCATCCATGTGGTGGACGTCAGCTGGGCAGGAGTACGACTCAGTTTGGTTGAAGCGGCGTTGGCAGGTAGGCGAGTTGTGCCCTCGTCCGCCTTCGGAATACATGCGAGACCACGTCTTCTTGGGCGCAAGCTTCCTGCACCGCGCGCCGGATGAGCCGTGGAAGGCGCAGCGCGGCGGGTATGCCCACAACGTGCTCTGGGGATCCGACTACCCACACACCGAGGGCAGCCTGGTCGAGCATGGCGACGGGACCTCTACTACCCGCGTGTCGCTGGCCTACGTGTTCTCGGGGGTGCAGGAGCGGACAGTCCGCCGGATTGCTGGCGCCAACACCGCCGAGGTTTACGGCATGGACATTGCCGCGCTGGAGCGAGTAGCAGAGCGCATTGGCGCCCCCAACATGGCAGATTTGGCGCAGGCTCCGGCTGAGGACCAAATCCCGGACTACTGGAACGGCGACGACTAGCACCTATTCGTCCCACCGCGAGCGCCCGACCCTGCCTCAGGGTCGGGCGCTCGTTTGTTCATACCTCCGTGCATCTGTTGCCAGCGTCCGGGGGAGTGGTCACACGGTGAGCTGGGCGCGCCAAGTCTCCGGGAGCGAACGCGTTATGCCGGCGCGGCTGGGGCTGTAGCTTGCACGTGCCGGTAGCTCAGAGAAAACCTAAGACGTCGAACTACCCTTCTAAATTAGAGGGAAACCATCGTCCCTCTCGTTTTCGCTACCAGAGCACGATCAAGTTCCTGAGCGAGAATCTGCGGCACACGCAGGCCAGGGTTGCGGAATCATTTCGGCGGCCACGAGGTATTGACTTCGCCGGACCGACTAACTAGCTTTGCAATGCACACAGAAATGCATGTTATCTAGCGCACAAAAACGTGGTCATCGCCCCGGGCAGTCGCTCCGAGTCTTGCGCAGCTGTCGCGGACAAAATGCCTCGTCAGTTGGCGGCCTCGCGTAGTCGCACACTCCACCTCCGGAAGC
>JAODBN010000320.1 GCA_025463965.1 Acidimicrobiaceae bacterium | reverse complement strand
CTCCTCGACCAGCTTCTCGAGCTCAGAGTCCTCGGTGATCAGCCGGTACTCCGGGGCGGGCGCCTCGCTCGGCGCGCGCCTGGTTCCCGCGCGACGCTCCACGTCAGCCTCCGTAGCTCATTCGGGTGTCCTCCATGCGGAGCACCGGCAGCTCGCCTTCGCCCTCGGGGCCGCCGGCGTCGAGCACCTCGCCAAGGAACAGGCTGTGGCTGCCGAGCGGGACCTCGCGCTCGACGCGGCAGTCGAGGAAGGCCACCGCCGCGCTCGGCACCGGCGCGCCGCTCACCGGGGCGTCGCGATAGGGGATGCCGTTCAAGGTTCGCGCCTCTCGATCGTCGCTCGCCGGCTTGACGAACTTGCGCACGAGCGCCCGGTCCTCGCGATCGAGCAGCGCCACGGCGAAGCGGCCCCCTTCGACCAGGAGCTCGTAGCTGTGCACCCCGACCTCGACGCTGACGCCGATCAGCTTGGGCTCGGTGGCGAGCTGGGTGACCCAGTTGCAGGTCATGAGGTTCCGACGGTCGCCGGCCACCGTCCCGAGCAGGTAGAGGCCCATCGGCAGGCTCCACAGCACCCGTCGGCGCAAGCGGTCGTAGGCCTCGGGGTCGACGCCGTCCGGGAAGGGGCCGACCGGACGCGCTCGGGGTGACATTTCCTGGCGAAGCTACCGCCTGGGGGCGCCGACGGCGAGCCAGCGGCCGTGGGCCCTGCGGTCAACCGCCGAGCTCGGAGAAGCGACGGGCGGCCTGGGCGAGCAGCCGGGACGCCGCGGCCGCGCCGGAGCGGTACCGGCGGAACGCCGAGGATGAGAACGAGCTCGCGGTCGAGCACGACTGCGCTGCGTTGACGAGATCGTTGTAGGCAGCGCTCAGCTCGTTGGTGAAGCGCGTGTCGGGGGTGGGTAGCTGGCCGACGGCGGTCCCGGCGTCAGCGCCGAGCCCGTCGCAGGCGGTCTTGGTCGCCAGCAGCTTCTTCAGTCGGATCCCGGTGGAGATCTCCTGCAAGTCCTGCTTGAGAAGGGTCGTGCTCGACCCGTAGCTGGCCTGACTCGCCCAGGACTTCACCCCCGAGGCGTTGTCGGCGGCCACCGAGCAGCTGGTGGCACCGAGGGCCGTCCCGACGAGCGCGACCCCGACCGCCAGCGATCGCCACGACGTCGCGCTGAGCCGGGCGGACCGCCAACCCGGGGTGGCCTCGTGCTTGCCGGGCACGAGAGCCCCCATGGCCGAGCGAGCGGCTCGCCGGGCGCTCACGAGAAGCGCAGCAGGTGCAGCTCGCGCCGGCCTCGGCGCACCAGGACGTAGCCTCCGTCGAGGAGATCGGCGCTGGTGAGTCGCGCCTGGTCCGGTTCTACCCGACGGTTGTTGACGTAGGCGCCCCCCTGCTCGATCGCCGTCCGAGCCTGGCTCCTCGAGCCGACCAGTCCCGAGGAGACGAGGACCTCCACGAGGTCGAGCCCCTCTTCCAGTACGGACGCGGCGTGCTCGCTCGAGGGGGCGTCCGCGAGCGCCATCGCAAGGGTGCCGGCGTCGAGCTCCACGACGTCCTCGGTGTAGAGCAGTGCCGCGGCTCGCTCCACACGCTCGGTCTCGGCGGCACCGTGCACGAGGGTGGTCACCTCCCGGGCGAGCGCGCGCTGGGCCTCGCGCCGCTCAGGGTGAGCCGAGCTGGCCGCGTCGAGCGACTCGATCTCGTCGTGGCGGAGAAACGTGAAGTAGCGCAGGTACGCACCGACAACCGCGTCCTCGGTGCGAAAGAAGAACTGGTAGAAGGCGAAGGGGCTCGTGCGCCTGGGATCCAGCCACACCGCGCCCGACTCGGTCTTTCCGAACTTGGTCCCGTCTGCCTTCAACACGAGCGGCGAGGTGAGCCCGAACGCGGTTGCCCCGCGCACGCGCCGGACGAGGTCGATCCCCGTCACGATGTTCCCCCACTGGTCGCTCCCCCCCATCTGGAGCCGGCAGCCCTCGGCGTCGTAGAGGTGGAGGAAGTCGGCGGCCTGGAGGAGCATGTAGCTGAACTCGGTGAACGAGATGCCCTGGTCGGCTCGCTCCAGCCGGTTCCGCACGGAGTCCTTTGCAACCATCTGGTTGACCGTGACGTGCTTTCCGATGTCACGAAGAAAATCGATGAGGTGCCACGGCGCGAGCCAGTCCGCGTTGTTGACGAGGCGCGCCTGGCTTGGCCCCGCGTCCGGCGAGAAGTCGAGGAAACGCGCGAGCTGGGGGCGGATGCCTTCGATGTTGGCCTCGAGCTGCTCGGGCGAGAGCAGATTGCGCTCCTCCGACTTGCCGCCGGGGTCCCCGATGAATCCGGTGGCGCCGCCGACGAGGGCGATCGGCCGGTGACCCGCGAGCTGGAACCGGCGCAGGTTGCACAGCTGGAGGAGGTTGCCGACGTGCAGGCTGTCCCCGCTCGGGTCAAAGCCGATGTATCCCGAGAGGTGCCCGTTATCGAGCAGCTCGAACAGCTCGGGATCAGAGGATTGATGGACCAGGCCCCGATAGCGGAGGTCCTCGCCGAGCGAAGGCACGCAGTCAGCCTGCCATAGTGAGAGGACCCGGCCGGGTGGGCAGCAGGCCCCCCGGGATGCGGACGAGGAGGAAATGATGGCAGAACTCGGCACCGACTGGCACGGGCTGGGACAGCGCCTCACCGAGGTCCTGCACCTCGCCGTCGCACCGGTCGCCATCGCGTTCGACGCCGCGCCGCCCGCAGCGGTCGCCCCCTTCGACGCCCCGTTCAGCGCTCCCGCGGAAGACGGCCGCAGCGGCCGGGTGCCTGCCGGTTGCGTCTTTTGGATCCACGGAGCCGAGCGATCCTTCACCACGGTCGCGGAGGACCACGCAAACTGCAGCGTCGGCTCGTTCACGCACGGCTTCGTCTCGCTCGAGGAGGTCGGGGGAAACGGGGACGTCGCGGCGCTCCTCGAGAGTGGGTGGGTCACCCCCGAGGCGGTCCAGGGCATTCCCCACCTCTCCGAGCGCCCGGCCGCGGTCACCTACGGTCCCCTCACCTCGCTTCCCGAAGAGGTCGACCCCGACGTCGTGCTGCTGCGCGTCAACGGACGCCAGCTCATGGTGCTCTCCGACGCGTTGCCCGGACTGACCATCGAGGGAAAGCCGCAATGCCACATCGTGGCCATCGCGGCGGAACAGGGTCGGCCGGCCGCCAGCGTCGGCTGTGCCCTCTCGCGCGCCCGCACCGGTATGCGCGGCGACGAGATGACCTGTGCGCTGCCCGCCGCCACGCTGGCAGAAGCGGTGGACGCGATCGAGAAGACGGCCGAGATCGACACCTCGGTGGCCCGCTACGCGGCCGCCGATGCGCGCCGCTTCGCCTGAGCCGTCGGCCCGATCCGGGAGGCGGGGGCTCAGCCGAGGGCCGAGTCGACGGCCGCCGCCACGGCCTGCTCGATGCGGCGGTGCACTTCCAGGTTCTGATCCCGCTCCCCTCGGGCCACGATCACCTCGAGCTCAGTGGGTTCGGCGGTGACGGCTCTGACGAGCTCGTCTCGGCGCGAGACCTCCTTGACCGGAAAGCCGAGCGCCGCGGCGACGACCGCGGGGTCGACCCGCTGTGGCGTGCCGAACGCACGCTCGAACTGCGCTCGCTCGAGCGCGGCGGCATACGGCAGGAACGAGAAGATCGCGCCGCCACCGTTGTCGACGACGACGAGCCGGCCAGGCGGGATCTCCTCGGAGCGGCCCCACACGAGCGCCGAGAGGTCGTAGAGAAAGGCCAGGTCCCCAACCAGGCCGTAGGTCGGGCCGACGCCGGCCGCCGTGCGGCCCGCCGCGACCCCGAGGAACGTCGACCCCACGCCGTCGATCCCGTTTGCGCCTCGGTTCGCAAGCACCACTGGTGCACCCGGGCGGGGGCGCGCGAACCACTCGAGCTCGCGCACCGGCATCGAGGAAGAGGCGAAGATCGCCGAGCCGGGCGGCACTGAGGCGTACAGGGCCCTCGCGAGGCCGGGCTCGCTGAGCGCGTCCTCGCCGTCGAGCTCGGCGTCGATCGCTCCGTGGGCGGCCCTCTCCGCCTCTCGCCACCGCTGCGACCACTCAAAGCCGCCGCGCCCCTTGGCGGCCGCGCCGAGCGCCGCTTCGGCGAGCTGTCCGGGGTCGGCGCCGAGCACGAGGTCGACCCTCCGGTCGGGGTCCTGCCAGCGCCCCCATGGGTCGACCAGCACCTGGCGGCAGGAAGCGGGCAGCGCGGCGAGCCAGGTGGAGAGCACCTTGGATGCCGGTCGGGCCCCGAGATGCAGCACGAGGTCCGGCTGGAGCTCGGCGCGCGCCCTCGGGCTGCGAAGAAGCTGGTCGAACGCGGCGATCAGCACCTCGTCGTCCGCACCCGGCTCGCGCGGCCAGGCGCGGGTGTCGACGAGAACCGGCCAGTCGAGCGCCGCAGCGAGGGCCCGCACTGCGCGAGGCCCAGCCATGCCCGCCCCGCCGGCGTCGGCTCCAGCGACCACCACGCCGCGGCGGGCGCCCGAGAGCTCCGCCGACAGCCGCTCGAGTGCGCTGTCGGCCACTCCCGGGCCGCCAGCGGTCTCGTGCCACGGGGCGCCGCCGGGCCTGCCGTCCGGCAGCGGCCCGGGCTCGGCCACGAGCGGCTCTCGGAACGCCAAGTTGAGATGCACCGGGCCAGGACCGCGCGGGCCCGAGCGTGCCTCGGCGACCGAGCGAGCCCCGAACGAGCGCCACGTCGGGCGCCCGGCTTCATCGGGGACGCCAGGGGACGCCATAAAGCGGACTGCCCGGCCGAACAGACCCTCCTGCTCGACGGTCTGGGCGGCGCCCACCTGATGGAGCTCGGGCGGCCGGTCGGCCGTCGCGCAGATCAGTGGAACCCCGGCGAGGTCCGCCTCGAGCACGGCGGCATGCAGCTCGGCCGCCGCGGTCCCACTCGTCGTGACCACCACCACCGGCTCTCCGGTGGAAATGGCGATGCCGAGGGCGAAGTACGCCGCCGAGCGCTCGTCCAGGCGAACGTGCAGCGCCAGGCGAGGCTCGTTGAGAAGGGCGTGGGCCAGCGGAGCCGAGCGCGAGCCCGGGGCGAGCACCGCGTGGCGCACCCCGCAGCGCACCCATTCATCGACGATCGTCGCCGCAAAGGTCGCCTGTACTGTCACCTGCCGTGCCCCCGGCCTCGCCCGAACGACCCGCGCGTCGATCGCCGGCGCCCGCCGCTCAGGCCGCGTCCCGCCCCCTGCTCGCCGCAACCGCCACTGGGAACGGTCCGCGCCTTGTCCTCGTCCACGGGTTCACCCAGAGCGCCGGTTCGTGGCGTCGGGTGCTCCCCTATCTGCCCGAGGACCATCAGTTGATGACGGTGGACCTGCCTGGTCACGGGGGCTCGGGGCAGGTGGAGGTGTCGACTCTGGGCGAGGCGGCCGACCTGCTCGGCGAGGTCGGGGGACCCGCCACCTACCTCGGCTACTCGCTGGGCGGGCGCACCTGCCTCGAGCTCGCGCTGCGGCGGCCCGAGCTCGTGCAGGCGCTCGTGCTGGTGGGCGCGACGGCGGGGATCGAGGACCCGGCCGGCCGGGCGGAGCGACGCGCTGCCGACGAGGCGCTGGCCGGCTCCCTCGAGGAGGGGGGTGACGTCGCTCTCACGGCATTTTTCGAACGGTGGCTCGCCGGCCCCCTCTTCTCGCACCTCACGCAGGAGCAGGCCGACATGGACTCGCGCCTGGTCAACACCGCGGCCGGGTTGGCCGCGTCGCTCCGGACCTGCGGCACCGGTACCCAGCGTCCGTCCTGGGATCGGCTCGGACAACTCGCCATGCCCGTCCTCGCCGTCGCCGGCGAGCACGACGAGCGCTTCGTTCGCCTTGCCACGCGCCTGGCCGCGGCCATCGGGCAGAACGCGTCGCGCGAGCTCGTGCCGGGTGCCGGGCACGCCGCGTGCTTCGAGCGACCCGACGCCTTCGGCGCGCTCGTGACGTCCTTTTTGACCCGGGTCGGCGGCCCCGCCTGACGGCTGGTTCGCCGAAAGCGCGAAGCCACCAACCCTGCGCGCTCGGCGCCGGCTCACCAGGCGATCCCAGCGGTGAGGAGCGCTCCAAAGACGAGCTGGAGGCCACCGGTCATCACAAGAGCGGGGATCAGATCCCTGCCTGTGGCTCCAGAAAGCACCCGGCGCACCGGGCGCACGGCGACGGGGAGTGCCGCCAGGGCGAGCAGGGCCGGGAGTCGCCAACGGGCGACGGCACCCGCGCAGGCGATGGCAAAGAGGACACAACAGGCATAGAGCAGCCGGGTTCGGTGCGGCCCGAGGACGACCGCCAAGGTCCGCTTGCCCGCGGCCCGATCGCCAGGGATGTCACGCAAGTTGTTCACAACGAGAAGGGCCACCGCCAACAAACCGACGGGCACCGCCGCCACCCAGGCGAGCGCGCTGAGATGGCCCGCGCTCACGTACACGGTCCCGGTCACCGCGACGAGGCCGAAGAAGACGAACACGAAGAGCTCACCCAGGCCGAGGTAGCCGTAGGGACGGGGGCCACCCGTGTACAACCAACCGGCTGCGATGCACGCTGCGCCCACCGCCAGCAGCCAGGGCGAGGTGGCGATCGCCAACACCAGGCCCGCCACTGCCCCGACGGCGAAGCTGCACATCGCCGCCGCCTTCACGGCCCGCGGCGAGGCGAGCCCACCGCCCACCAGTCGGGCGGGACCGACGCGGTTGGCGTCGGTGCCCCGGATCCCGTCGGAGTAGTCGTTGGCGTAGTTGGTTCCCACCTGCATCGAGAGCGACACGACGAGAGCGAGGACGGCGCGCCACCACGAGAGGTGCCCCTCGGCATGGGCGACCGCCACGCCGACAGCTACCGGCACGACGGCCGCCGCAAGCGTGCGCGGCCGGGCGCCCCCGACGAACACCCGCAAGGTGCCGGCGGGACGCGGGG
>JAODBN010000289.1 GCA_025463965.1 Acidimicrobiaceae bacterium | reverse complement strand
ACCTCTACACCCCCACCGGTGGCGTCTACCTGTTCCTGTACGGGTTGTTCATCGTGGCCTTCACCTTCTTCTACGTTCAGGTGAGCTTCGACCCCTACCAGCAGGCGGACAACATCCGAAAGCAGGGCGGCTACATCCCGGGCATCCGGCCTGGGCCGCCCACCGAGAGCTACCTGTCACGGATCCTCAACCGGATCACCCTTCCCGGCTCGCTCTTCCTGGCGGTCGTGGCCCTCGTCCCCTCACTGCTCCTCGCGGCCTGGCACATCGACTCCATCCCGTTCTTCGGGACGACGCTCCTCATCTCCGTCGGGGTGGCGCTGGAGACGAACAAGCAGATCGACAGCCAGCTCACCATGAGGAACTACGAGGGCTTCCTCCACTAGCCGGTGGTACCAGGCGCTCGAATCATCGTCCTCGGCAAGCAGGGGGCGGGCAAAGGCACCCAGTGCGTGCGGCTCTCGCACCACTACGTCATCCCGCACATCTCCACAGGCGACATGCTGCGCGCGGCCGTCAAGCTCGAGACCCCGCTCGGACAAGAGGCCAAGCGCTACATGGACGCCGGTGAGCTCGTCCCCGACGAGGTGCTCCTCGGGATGGTGGGAGACCGCCTCGCCCAGGACGACACCATGGACCGGGGTTTCTGCCTCGACGGCTTCCCGCGGACGGTGAAGCAGGCCGAGTCGCTCGATCTCCTTCTTGCCCCGCTAGAGCTGGACGTGGTGATCGACCTACAAGTTCCGACCGAGCTCGTCCTCGAGCGCCTGGCCAGCCGACGTGTGTGCGTGGACTGCGGGACCAACTATTCGACCAGCACGCCGCCGCGCGTCGCATGGATCTGCGACATCTGCGGCGGAGAGGTGATCCAGCGGCCCGACGACACCGAGGCGGCGATCACCCGTCGCCTCGCGCTGTACGAGAAGGAGACCGCGCCGCTCGTGTCCTGGTACGAGCGCACGAACCGCCTCGTCGGGGTGGACGGCCAGGGCAGTCCCGACGACGTGACCGATCGCCTCGTTCGGGCGGTCGACGAGCACCGGCGTCCCGAGGCGCGCGGCCAGTGATCCGCAGCCCCGAGGAGATCGCGAAGATGCGCAAGGCCGGCCGCGTCGTCGCAGAGATCCACGCCGAGACGCGCGCCATCATCCGCCCGGGCGTCACGACCGCGCAGATCGACGCCGCTGCGCGCGCCGTGCTCGAGCGGCGGGGGGCTCGGTCGAACTTCCTCAACTATCACGGCTTTCCCGCAGTCATCTGTACCTCGCCGAACAGCATGATCGTCCACGGGATCCCGGGCCCGTACCGGGTCGAGGACGGCGACATCCTCTCGGTCGACTGCGGGGCGATCATCGAGGGCTACCACGGCGACGCCGCGTACACGGTGGGCGTCGGCGAGGTGCAGCCGCTCGCCCGACGCTTGATCGAGGTCACCGAGGCGTCGCTCAACGCCGGGATCGAGCAGATGCGGCCGGGCAAGCGTCTCCACGACATCGGCCGGGCCGTTCAAGACGTCGCCGAGGGGGCCGGCTTCTCGGTCGTGCGCAAGTACGTCGGCCACGCCATCGGGACGGAGATGCACGAGGATCCGCAGGTCCCCAACTACTGGCCCGGCAGCCCGGGCCCCAAGCTCAAGGTCGGCAACGTCTTCGCGGTGGAGCCGATGGTGAACGTCGGCACTCCCGATACGATTGAGCTGGAGGACGGCTGGAGCGTCGTCACCGCTGACGGCAGCCTGTCTGCCCACTTCGAGCACACCATCGCGGTCACCGAGGACGGACCGGAGGTGCTGACCCGGCTGTGACCGGCTCGTGGTCGGGGTGCTAAAGTAGTACTTCGCTTCGGGTCGCAGGGGTCCGCGGGCGGTTGCTCGCGTGCCCTGCCTGGGTGCCGGTCTCGGCGCTCCGGGGAGCCAGCGGGGAGTCCCCCGCCGTCTCCGGCGTCCCGTCACCGGACGGCTTCGGGGGCTTCCCGCGGGCCGGCTGTGCAACTACAAGTCTCAGGAGGTCGACCTGCCAAAGCCGAAGGAGGATGCGATCGTGCTCGAGGGCACGGTCGTGGAGCCGTTGCCGAACGCCATGTTCCGTGTGGAGCTCGAGAACGGTCACAAGGTGCTGGCCCACAGCTCCGGGAAGATGAGGATGCACCGCATCCGCATCCTGCCCGGTGACCGGGTGCAGGTGGAGATCACGCCCTACGACCTGAGTCGGGGGCGCATCACCTACCGGTACAAGTAGTGGTCGTGCCGGTGAGCATCCAGTCGGCGAGCCGGCGGTCCCGCGAAAGCGGGGAGCCCGAGGCGATTTGGCAGCAGGATTCGGCGGAGGAAGGGCCCGGCGGGAGCCGGGGAGAGAGATCGGACGGGCAGTGAAGGTACAACCGAGCGTCAAGGCGATCTGTGAGAAGTGCAAGGTCATCCGTCGCCACGGCCGGATCATGGTGATCTGCGACAAGAACCCCCGCCACAAGCAGCGGCAGGGCTGATCGATGGCACGGATCTCCGGCGTCGACATCCCCCGCGAGAAGCGGCTCGAGATCGCTCTCACGTACATCTACGGCATCGGCCGCACCACGTCCAAGCACGTGTGCGAGGCCGCTGACGTCAGCCTCGACACGCGCGTGCGCGATCTCACCGAGGAAGAGGTCGCCCGCCTGCGCTCCTACATCGACGCCAACTTGAAGGTCGAAGGTGACCTGCGGCGCGACGTCGCCCAGGACATCAAGCGCAAGATGGAGATCGGCTCGTACCAGGGAGTCCGCCACCGTCGGGGTCTGCCCGTGCGTGGCCAGCGGACCCACACGAATGCCCGGA
The DNA here is from genome assembly GCA_025463965.1 of Acidimicrobiaceae bacterium. Taxonomy (GTDB): domain Bacteria; phylum Actinomycetota; class Acidimicrobiia; order Acidimicrobiales; family Bog-793; genus JAODBN01. The sequence goes on along the minus strand of JAODBN010000289.1, from coordinate 2,031 downwards.
CCCGCAAGGGCCCGAAGAAGACCGTCGCCGGCAAGAAGAAGGTCCGCAAGCACTGATGGCCAAGCCAACCAAGCCCGGAGGCCGCAGGCCTCGCAAGCGCGAGCGCAAGAACGTCGCCCACGGAGTGGCGCACATCAAGAGCTCATTCAACAACACCATCGTCTCGATCACCGACCACGAGGGCAACGTCCTCGCGTGGGCCTCGGCCGGCAACGTCGGCTTCAAGGGCTCCCGCAAGTCGACCCCCTTCGCCGCGCAGATGGCGGCCGAGCAGTGTGCCCGCCGTGCCATGGAGCACGGGGTGCGCCGCGTCGACGTCCTCGTCCGGGGCCCGGGCTCTGGCCGCGAGACGGCGATCCGCTCGCTGGCCTCCACCGGCATCGAGGTGACCGGCATCAAAGACGTGACCCCCATCCCGCACAACGGCTGCCGCCCCAAGAAGCGGCGCCGGGTCTAGCGGACCGACGAGGAGAGCGAGCGATGGCTCGATACACCGGCCCTGTCTGCCGTCTGTGCCGCAGGGAGAAGACCAAGCTGTTCTTGAAGGGCGCGAAGTGCGAGAGCACTTCCTGCCCGGTCGAGCGGCGCCCCTACCCTCCGGGCGAGCACGGGCGCGACCGCACCCGTCAGGGTTCTGAGTACCTGACCCAGCTCCGCGAGAAGCAGAAGGCCCGCCGCATCTACGGGGTGCTGGAGAAGCAGTTCCGCAACATGTACGAGGAGGCCAGCCGCCAAAGCGGCATCACCGGCGAGAACCTTCTCCGCATGCTCGAGCTTCGCGTCGACAACATCGCCTACCGGGCGCTGTGGGGCGTCAGCCGCAACCAGTCCCGCCAGCTCGTTAGCCACGGCCACGTCTCGGTCAACGGCCGTCGGGTCACGATCCCGAGCTACCGGGTCCGCGTCGGCGACGTCGTCTCCCTCGCCGTCGGCTCGCGAGAGGACATCACCATCCGCCAGAACCTCGACACCATCGACCGGCCCGTCCCGGGTTGGCTCGAGGTCGAAGAAGGCGGCAACCAGGTCCGCGTGCGCGTCGCCCCGGACCGGGAGCAGATCGACACCCCGGTGCGCGAGCAGCTCATCGTGGAGCTCTACTCCAAGTAGTCACGGCTGTCCGGCACCGGCGCCGGGCGGCATGCCACACGCAGCACACGACAGCGGCAACAGGAGCCAAGAAATGCTCATCATCCAGCGACCCACCGTCGAGCCCATCGGCGAGGAGGAGGCGAACCGCCAGCGGTTCGCGATCGGTCCCCTCGACCCCGGCTTCGGCCACACGCTGGGCAACTCGCTGCGGCGGACCCTGCTCTCCTCGATCCCCGGCGCAGCAGTCACCCAGGTCCGTTTCGACGACGCCCTCCACGAATTCACCTACCTGTCTGGGGTGAAGGAGGACATCAGCGACCTCATCTTGAACTTGAAGGACCTCGTCCTCACGAGCGAGTCGGACGAGCCCGTCACCCTCCGGGTGGACGTGCGTGGGCCGGCCGACGTGACTGGCGCCGACTTGAAGGCCACCTCCGACGTCACCGTCCTCAACCAGGACCTCCACCTCGCCACTGTCACCGCCAAGGGGCGTCTGGCGATGGACGTGACCGTGGACCGGGGCAAGGGCTACGTCTCTGCGGAGCGCAACAAGCACTCGGCGACCATCGGGGTCATCCCCGTCGACGCGATCTTCTCGCCGGTGCGGCGGGTCTCCTTCACCGTCGAGCCGACCCGGGTCGAGCAGTCCACCGACTTCGACCGATTGGTCCTCGACATCGAGACCGACGGCTCCATCTCGCCGGCCGAGGCACTCGCGTCCGCCGGCCAGACGCTGCGCGCGCTCGTCGGCCTCGTGGCCGAGCTCTCCGACGAGGACGAGGGCCTCGAGCTCGGCGACGTCGGCACCGCCACCAGCGGCTCGCCTGACCTCGACCAGCCGATCGAGGACCTGGATCTGTCCGAGCGTCCCCGCAACTGCCTGAAGCGGGCGCAGATCAACACCATCGGCGAGCTCGTCCAGCGCAGCCCGTCCGACCTGCT
>JAODBN010000281.1 GCA_025463965.1 Acidimicrobiaceae bacterium | reverse complement strand
GCTCACCGCGTAGGTGAGGGCCTGGACGTCCTGGGGGCTGTTCAGCTCGGCCTTGAGGCCGTTCGAGCTGAGGATCGCCCCGCCGTTGGCCTTCACCCACAGCGGGAAGAACTCCGGCAACTTCGGGTCGAAACCGATGGTCTGGAGCTTGCCGCTCTTCATGACCGTCAGCTTCTTTGCCACCTGCGACAGCTTCTGCCAGTTCGTCGTGGAGAGCGAGGCAGGAGTCAGGCCGGCCTTGGAGACGACCGAGTCGTTGACGATGACCGTGCGGTCGTCGGTGAACTCGGGCAGGCCGTAGACCGTGCCGTTCAGGGTCACCATGGCGCGAGCGCCCGCGGTGAACGTGTTCATGTTGATGCCCTGGTTCTGGATGCACGAGGTCATCGGCATCAGCGCGCCCTTGGCCGCGTACGTCCCGATCTGGTAGTTGCTCATGTAGACGAGGTCCGGCGCCTTGCCAGCGGCGAGGTCGGAGAGAAACGCCTGGTCAGAGAAACTGCCGTTCGGCGCGTTGACCGTGGCACCGGAGACCGCCCGCTTCGCGATGGCAAAACGCGACGTCGCCACGTCGTCGCCATTGGTGCCGAATCCCATGATCGTCATGCTGCCGTGGTACTTGGTCCCCGACGCGCGGCCGGAGCTCGCGGCGGCGATTCCGGTGCCGGCTGCCGCCAGCCCGAGCGTCACCGAGCCGGTGGCCAGCACGATCGCTCCCTTGCGAAGCCGGCGAGCGCCGTTCTTTGTCGACTTGCTCATGCAGAGTCCCCCCTTCATCCCCCGGCCCCCGCCGCTCTGCTTGGCGGGCGCCAGCTTCACTTCGGCCAGAAGGCCGCTGGTCCGGGAGTATGGCACCGTTGTCACACCCTGTCTAGGGCGCGGCATCACGACCAGCTCCTTTCGCCTGGATGCCCGAGGTGCGCCGCCCGCAATCTCGGGGCAGGGCGGTGCCTCAAGAACGCGGTGGCCCGGTCGATCCACGGACGACCAGCTGCGGGCGCATGAGCTGGACGCGACGTTCGGTCGATGGCTGCGCGAGCCGTCGCAGGCATAAAAGCGCCGCTTGGCGGCCGAGCTCGTGCGTCGGTTGGGAGACGACAGTGATCCCAGGGGTAACCATCTCCATCCACGCGAGGTCGTCGAAGCCGACGAGCGAGATGTCGGTGGGCAGTCGCAGTTCGAGGTCTCGCACGACCTGCCAGGCCTGCACCGCCAAGATGTTGTTGCCCGTGAACATGGCCGTGGGCCTGGCCTGCTCGAGCAGCGAAGCGATCGCCCCACGCGCCGAGCCCGTGGCTCGCGGGTCGAGGAGCAGCGTCAGGCTCTCGTCGACGGGCGCGCCCGCTTCGACATGCGCCAGGCGGTAGCCGGCGAGGCGTCCTGCGTCGCTCGTCCAGTCGGTGTCCACGCCGATGAACGCGATGCGCCGATGCCCCAAGCCGAGCAGGTGGGTCGTGGCATCGTGTGCGCCCGTGACGTTGTCAAGCACGACGGCGTCGCAGCTCTCTGGCGCTTGCTGGCGGTCTACCTCGACGACTACCACGCCGCGAGCGTTCAGAAATTCAGGAGCCTTCGGACCGACTGCAGTCATGATCACGCCGGGCGAGCGAAGAGCGAGGAAGGTTCGAGCCGCGGCCATCTCGGCTCCTTCCTCGCTGTTGTCGCTGACGAGCAGCATCTGGTAGCCGGCGGCGCGCAGCTCCTGTTCGACCCCGGCCGCCAGTCGGGCGTAGAACTGGTTCGCGAGCTCGGAGACGACCACGCCGATCACGCGGCTCCTGCGCTGCTTGAGGCTCTGGGCCGAGGCGTTCGGCACGTAGCCGAGTCGGTCGGCTGCCGCCAGCAGGCGCTCTCGGACGTCTTCTGCGACGTAGCCCTGGCCGCGAAGCGCCCGGGACGCGGTGGAGGCCGATGTCCCCGCCTCGCGAGCCACCTCGGCGAGGGTGACCGGGTGGCGCGCCCCTGGCTCTTCTGGGGCGACGCGCGCACGACGTGGCCCGTGGGCGGGCGCCTCGCTTTCGGTGCTGTCCACGTGCGTCACCTCTGCAGGAGCGGCGGTCGGCGAGTGTGGCCGCCCCTGTGTGTGTCCCTACCCAGCCCAACGTGCCGAGCCCAGCACCGTAGGGGCCGGTTTGTCGCTCACATTGTGGCATCTTTTGCGTAGCCCGTCAGCAGCGGTACAGTACGCGCCGATGGCCGAGATCGTGCTCGAGCACCTCACCAAAGAGTTCGCCGGCAAGTCCCTCGCCGTCGACGACGTCTCCTTGACGATCACCGACGGCGAGTTCATGGTGCTCGTCGGCCCCTCCGGCTGCGGAAAGACGACGCTGCTGCGCTCGATCGGTGGCCTCGAGGGCGCGACCGACGGGCGCATCATCATCGGCGGCCGGGACGTGACCAAGCTCCCACCGGGCGATCGCGACCTCGCGATGGTGTTCCAGAACTACGCCCTCTACCCGCACATGACCGTGCGCGAGAACCTCGGCTACAGCCTTCGGGTCCACAAGACCCCGAAGAAGGAGATCGCACAGCGTGTCGAGCGGGTGGCGCGCCTGCTGGGCCTCGAGGATTTGCTCTCTCGTCGGCCCCGGGAGCTGTCGGGTGGACAGCAGCAGCGCGTGGCGATGGGGCGGGCGATCATCCGTGAGCCCGCCGCGTTCTTGATGGACGAGCCGCTCTCGAACCTCGACGCGAAGCTCAGTGACAGCATGCGCACCTCGCTGCAGCAGCTGCATGGCCGGCTCGGGACGACAACGGTCTACGTCACCCACGACCAGGTCGAGGCGATGACGCTCGGGCACCGGGTCGCGGTGATGCGCGACGGCAAGATCCAGCAGGTCGACGCCCCCCAGCGTCTTTACCGGGAGCCGACCAACGTCTTCGTCGCGGCGTTCATCGGCTCGCCGGCGATGAACCTCGTGAAGGGCCAGTTGCTCAACGGCGACGTCGTGATCGGGACAGAGCTCAAGCTCCCCGTTCCCGAGTCGCGCCGGCCGGTCGGCCACGAGGGCGAGGTCATCGTGGGACTGCGTCCCGAAGCCTTCAGTGACGCAGCCTTCGCGGACGCCGGGCTTCCCCGCCTCGAGGTCACGGTGCGCGTTCTCGAGGAGCTCGGCTCGGACACTCACGTTTTCTTCGAGGTCGACGCGGAGCCGGTGATCATCGAGGCCGCCCACTCGGACGATCCCGACGACGACCTGACGCTCCTCACCGTTCGCGAGCGGGCGCTGTTCACTGCACGGGTGGAGCCCCGATCTGAGGCCCGACTTGGCGGGACGCTCTCCCTCGCGGTCGACACGAGCCAGCTCTACTTCTTCTCGCCCGAGACGGGGGAGAACCTGCTGCTCAAGTGAGCAGGGCCTCCTAGGTCCCGACTCCCCTCAACCGGGCCACGCCAGAGAGTCCGCCACCACCACGGCGTCTGGGTGTCCTTGCAGGTGCGAGGCGGGTAGCTCGTCAGTGGGCGCCTCGAGTACGCAGCGGCGGAGCACCTCGGCCTTGGAAGCGCCGTCTACGACGAGAAGCACCTGGCGTGCTGCAAGCACGATGTCCATTCCCGCCGTAACCGCCCGTGCAGGAACGGATCTCTCGCCCCAATAGGCGGCGTTGCTCAGGAGACTGGCAGCACTGAGGTCCACGGGCCGGGTGGAAGCGGTCGGGCCAGAAGGCGGCTCGTTGAAGCCCAGGTGGCCGTTCGGCCCGAGTCCGAGGATGGCAAGGTCGACCCCACCGTGCCGGGCGACTTGTTCGGTGTAGCGAGCACAAGCGGCCTCCGGGTCGGAGCCGTCCTCGGCCAGGCGGACCACCCGCTCCTGCGGAATCCCCCAGGGGGCGAGCACCGAGCGCTCGAGCCAGGTCCCAAGACGGCGCGGGTCGCCAGGGGGGAGGCCCCAGTATCCATCGAGCTGGACCGCCACGAGCTCGCTCGTCGCGAAGGTGCCCTCGTGCGAGCGTCTCGCGAGCTCGGCGTAGGTCGCCTCGGGGGAGCGACCCACGGCGAGAAGGAGGGTGCGCGCCCCTCGCACCACGGCCTCGGCGACGAGGTCGGCGGCGAGCACGGCGGCTTCGTGCGCACTCGTGCGGGCGTGTACCTCCAACGTGGCTCGGGTTCCTCGCCTGGTTGCCCTGCGTTACCAGGAACGACGCGGGCCGACTCGTCGGCGTGGCAGATCGGTGCGGGCGCTGTCGGGAAGCTCCCACGCGCGTCGCCAAGCGGCAACCTCGGGACCGCGAAGCGGTGGCGTCTCACCGCCGGCAGCGCGCCTGCGCGCGGACCACCAGTCGGTCTCGGCCTCGTCTGCCAGCACGGAGACTGCCTGCTCGATGCGAGCGCCGAAGCGTCGGGCGTCCTCTTCGCGGTGGGAGCCGTGGGTGGGGCCGAGCGGGTGCAGGGCGTCGCCGAAGCGGACCGACACCTTCCCGGGCCGCAGCTGGCTCTTTCCCTTCGCCAGGACGGCACGCACGCCTTGTAGGTGGAAGGGCACGACGGGAACCCCGCAGCGCTTGGCGAGATAGGCGGCTCCGCCACGGAACTCCTGCGCCCAGCCGTCCGGGGTGCGGCCGCCCTCGGGAAAGATCACGAGGCTCCACCCGTCGGCGAGCAACTCGGCAGCGAGGTCCGCGCTCTTGCGGTTCACCCTGTTGCGCTCGACGGGGATGCTGCCGAGCGAGAAGGCCCACAGGGCGGCCTTCCAGCGCCGGTCGAAGAAGTAATCGGCGGCCGCCGCCACGACACACTTGTGGCGAAAGCGTGCCGGCAGGCTGGACAGGACGAGCGCGGTGTCGAGGTGGCTCGAGTGGTTGCCGGCGAAGATCACCGGTCCCGTCAGCGGCTCGAGGTGCTCCAGTCCCTCCACCTCGGGAGCGGTCAAGAGATGGACGATCGGGCGGGTGACGTTGTCGATGATCACCGCGCGGGCGACCCGGGCCGGTGCCGAGCGAGCCCAGGCGGTGTCGTAGTCCAATCCGATCCGGCTCGGCGGAGCCGGCCGTTCTACCGTGCCGGGCCAGGTGGGCGGGCGCAGCACCTCGGTGAGGCCCCGGGGGAGCTTGGGCTTCATGGCGAGTCCGCGCTCAGGTGACGTCCGCGATGAACAGCGGCGGCGTGTGCAGGTGGGTGATGCTCGGGTGTGGTCCGACGACGTCCTCTGCCATCTCGAGCGCGTCCGAGAGCGTGCTCGCCGGCTTGAAGCCGAGGCGTCGGACCGCGGCGCGTTCGCCACCGACCACGATCACCTGTCCTAGGTGCTCGAGCGCGTGCGCGCACCAGTACCACATGTAGAACGGATGCACGCCGTGGTAGGCGTACGAGGTCCGATAGAGGTGGATGTACCACGGGTCGCGGGCGTAGGACTCCTCGAAGCGCTTCTCGACCTCGAGCGGGTCGGTCGTCTCGGCGAGGACCTGCTCGAAGAAGTCGATGTAGCTCGGGTGGTGCACCGGGTTGAAGGCCCACGGCGTCGGGTGGGAGAGGATCGCCACCCCGCCCTCACGAACCACGGGCTTTCCCCGGTAGAGGTTGAAGAAGTACCCCAGTCCCAGGCAGGCGACGAGGATCGGGTTCATGATCGAGTTCACGTTGTAGGGGGAGATGAACGGCAGTCCCATCGTGACGATGTCGCTCTGGCCCTCGACCGGTACCAGCTGCTGACGGTGGACGCTGGCGAGCGTCTTCTCGTGCACGGCCTCCACCTCGCCGGCCTGCACCGAGGTCAGGCGGTAAGGAGCCTTGACCGAGTGGAAGATGGAGCGAGCGAGCGGCGCCGGCGTGCGCTCGAGCGCCGCGCGGGCCGAGTGGAACGCGGCCCGGTCCTTCCAGTTCCACTCCCACTCACGTCGCTGGAGAAATCCGAAGGGGGAGGGGAAGGTGTCGGTGTTGAGGGTCGTCTCGATCTGGAAGACCTTGACCGACTCGGCGATCAGTCGTCCCATGCGCCAGTTCGAGGTGTGCAGTTCGGAATGGTGCCGGTCCATGAACGACCGGCTGTGCTGCATCGTCCGCACGTTGTGGTGGTGGCGGATGCTGTCGTAGCTGGCGAGCCCGGTGGCCACCGACTTGTGGCCGCCGTCCATCGCCACGAGGTTGATGTTCACGTAGACGACCAGGTCGCTCTCCGCGGCTCGCTTGGAGA
>JAODBN010000278.1 GCA_025463965.1 Acidimicrobiaceae bacterium | reverse complement strand
CGTCGTCGCCGACCGCTATCCGAACTTCTCGATCTGCGGCATTCCCTACCACCTCTCCGGGGCGGTCCCCGACTGGCACAGCCTCGCCCATCGCAGCCACGCGGAGCTCGAGGCCACCGGGATGCGGCTACGCCTCGACACGACGGCGCGTCGGATCGACCCCGCCGCGCACACCCTCCTGGTCACGGGAGCCGAAGGCGACGACGAGGTGCTGGAATACGACTCGCTCGTCCTCGGCACCGGCGCCGTCCCGGTACAACCGCCCATCGCCGGACTGTCCGGTGACGGGGCGCTCGGGCCACGCGACGGCGTGCACCTCTTGCACTCCATGGCGGACTGCTTCGCCGTCGTGCGCGGCCTCGAGGAAGAGCGAGCCCGCCGGGCGGTCATCGTCGGCGCCGGCTACATCGGCCTCGAGCTCGCCGAGGCCCTCGTGGCCCGAGGGCTCACTGTCACCCAGTTCGAGCAGCTCGCCGAGGTGCTCCCGACCGTCGACCCCGAGCTCGGCGCGCTCGTTCGCCACGAGCTCGAAACGCGCGGTGTCGAGGTCCGCTGCGACACAGCGGTCACCGGACTTGCTCGAGCTCACGGTGACCAGGGGCGAGTCGAAGTCCGCACGAGGAGCGCCCAAGACGCGCACCGCCTCGTTGCCGACATCGTCCTCGTCGTCGCCGGCGTGCGGCCCGACGTGGCGCTCGCGGCATCTTGCGGTGCGGAGCTCGGATACCGGGGGGCGATCGCGGTTGACCGCCAAATGCGTACCAACCTCCCGGACGTGCTCGCCGCGGGTGACTGCGTGACGACCCACCACCGCCTTCTCGGAACCACCTACCTGTCGCTTGGGACGACGGCGCACAAGCAGGGCCGGATCGCGGGCGAGAACGCGCTCGGCGGCAAGGCGGAGTTCGCCGGCAGCCTGGGAACGCAGGTCGTGAAGGTCTTCGAGCGCGCAGTCGCTCGGACGGGTCTGCGCGACCACGAGGCACTGGCCGCGGGCTTCGACCCAGTCACGGTGGAGCACGAAGCGGACGACCACAAGGCCTACTACCCAGGCAGCCAGCGCATCACGATGCGCTGGACCGGAGACCGGTCGACCGGTGAGCTTCTCGGTGTCCAGCTCTTCGGCCCGAGCGACGCCGGCGTGGCCAAGCGGATCGACGTCGCGGCTGCGGCGATCTTCCACCGGATGCGCGTGGACGCGATGAGCGAGCTCGACCTCTCGTACACCCCGCCCCTCGGCAGCCCTTGGGACGCGCTCCAGGTCGGCGCGCAGGCATGGGTACGCGCCGTCTGGGCAAGCGAGCGCGAACAGATCGTCGGCTGAGCTCGCCGGGAGACCTCTTGAGGATCGAGTCGACGCCGCAGCGTTCCCGGGCCCGAGGGGGGAAACTGGGGGCGTGAGCGCCATCGACGAGCTCCACGAGACGACCGCCGCGCTGAGAGACGCGGGCTGTGTCGCCGCCGAGGAGGAGGCGGCTGAGCTCGTCGAGCACGCCGGCGGGGACTCGGCGCGGCTCTCGGAGCTGATTGCCAGGCGATGCTCGGGCGAGCCCCTCGCATGGCTGACCGGGTCGGTGCAATTCTGCGGGGAGACCGTGGTCGTGCACCCCGGGGTCTACGTGCCCCGCTGGCAGAGCGAGCCCATGGCGCTCGAGGCCGCGGCTCGGCTGCCCGAACGTGGCCTGGCGGTGGACCTGTGCACCGGCTCCGGGGCGATCGCCGTGGTGCTCTCGAGCCGTCGCCCTTTGGCTCGGGTCCTCGCCTGCGACATCGCCCCGCTCGCGGTGGACTGTGCACGGGCGAACGGGCTCGAAGCCTTCTGCGGCGACATGGACGTCGCGCTGTCGGAGGTGCCCGCCGGTTCGGTCGACGTGGTCACCGCCGTCGTTCCCTATGTCCCTACCGAAGCGCTCCGCCTGCTCCCTCGGGACGTGCTCACGTTCGAACCGTTGCAGGCGCTCGACGGGGGCGAAGGCGGAACTGCGCTCCTCGAGCGGGCGGCAAAGCACGCAGCGCGGTTGCTTCGCCCGGGCGGGTCTCTCCTGCTCGAGCTGGGAGGCGACCAGGGCGAACTGCTCCGACCGACGCTCGTCGGCGAGGGCTTCGTCGGGCTGGAGTTGCTCGTCGACGACGACGGCGACGTTCGAGCGCTCAGCGCTCGCCTCAGCGGTGTTGGCACGGTCGCCGCGAGCAGGTAGCCGATCCCCTCCAAGCACAGCGACAGGGCACCTTGCAGCAGCACGCGTACGACCTCATCGCTCGCCGACCGCGCGCTGGACGAGCGTGAGACGGCGCTACGAAGGCGTCGCCTGCTACTACGGTCGCAGCGCTTCCTCGCGTACTTCGCAGCGCATGTCGAGCTCACTTCCGAGCGCATCGAGCGTCGATCGCAGTCCCGGAACCGAGGCGCGCTCCAGGACTGCCGTGAACTCCAATTGAGAAGGAGCGTCTCCGCCTTCTAGCACGACGTGTCCAACCAGATCGACGATGTTGCCTCCTGCCGCAGCAACTGCACGAGCGATCCTGGCAACCGTGCCCGGATGGTCCGCCCCATGCACAGAGACGAAGACGAGATCGCCGAGCCGTTCCTCGTGAGCCTGCTCGGCGATGGGGCGGACGAACAGCTGGAGGGCGAGCTCCTCGAGCAGCGGTGCGAGCGCTTCTTCGATCACGTACCCGTTGGACACATCGGGCGCTTCGAGAACGAGGACGATCGAGAACTGCCCATGGAGCAAATACATCCGAGAGTCTTCGAGATTGCAGCCGATGTCGGCGAGAGCCTGCGTGACCGCCGCCACTATTCCCGACTGATTCGGGGCGACAGCGTGGAGGGTGAAGCGCGCCATGCGCAACCGTAGCCTGGCGCCGTCTTGTCACAGATAGACGGAAGATTAAGAATTTCGGCCGCGAAGAGCGCTGGCCCCGCCGTCATTACGGGGACTGCCGTGCTTCCCGCCCTCGGGAACGTGAACCCTGCCGGCTCGTTCGTTCTGTTCGCCAGCGGCGGGATTGCGCTACGCGGTTGAACGTCGCCAAAGAAATCGCCCAATCCCTCGCGGGCGCCGGGCCGTATCTCCCTCCACAGAACGTCCCAGACCTTCAAGGAGGATCTCCCATGCGCGCAACCAGCAAGCGTTCCCGTAAGACCGCGGTCATGGCCATCGCCCCCCTCGCGTTGGTGGCCGGCGGGCTCGTCGCTACCGTGGCCAGTCAGGCGCCGGCGTCGGCGGCGACCGCTCACAGGACCAAGGTGTTGGTGAAGACGGTGAAGAACGCCAAGTACGGCACGATCCTCGTCACCACGAAGGGCTTCGCGCTCTACACCTACGCGAAGGACTCGAAGAACCACTCGGCCGTCACCGGCCAGCTCCTCGCCTTCTGGCCGGCAGAGCTTGTGGCGAAGGGCTTCACCCCGACCGGGACCTCGGGTCTCGGCGTCATCACCCGCACCAACGGTCAGCACCAGGTGACTTACCACGGCAAGCCGCTCTACTTGTTCGTGCAGGACAAGACGCCGGGCCAAGTGACCGGACAGGGAGTGAGCTCCTTCGACGTGGCCACGGTCGGCGCCACGAGCACGACTCAGTCGACGACCTCGAGCTCGGCCGGCGGCGGCTACTCCACCGGCTACTGATCATCCGCCCGGCCGGAGGAACGGCCGGTGTGTCAAGCCTGCCAACAGCCAGCCGGTCCCCGCCGCAGTGCCGGCTGGTTGTTGGCTGCAGGTCGGTGCGCCGCGAGCGCGAGGCGAGCATCAGCGGGGCCGCGGTCGCGACCTCGACCGGAACGATCAAGTCCCCTCAGCGTTGACATCGCGCGGCGCGCGAGGTTCACGTCCGCCAAACGCCTCAGGCCCGGGAGCGGCGCGAGAGCTTGGACGGTGTGTGGCCATCCTCGACGATCGATACGTCTCGCCGACACCGCACCTGTCGAAGATGCGATCAGCATGGACTCTTTGGGCGCGATATGCCAGACTTTTGCAGGCCTTTTCTGCAGAAGGAGTACGCATGGGTGCGCCCCTGGATTCCGTCATCGCTCGGCCGCTGACCGAAGAGGCCTGGAAGCCCTTCGGCTGGATTCCCGTGAACGACACGGATCCACGCGACGGCGACCACCGTCTCGAGTATGAGTGGGACGACGTTCACGTGAACCTCATCCACCACGACCTGAGCGAGGTGAAGCAGACGCCTCGTGGCCTCATCTGCGACGTCCTCTATCACCACAACACGCACACCCAGGCCTTGCTCGTGCTCAATTGCAATGCCGTGATCGTCGTCGCCGAGGCGGACGCTCCCCTCTCCAGCGAACGGCCCCTCGATCACATGCATGCTTTTCTCTTGCGGCCGCACGACTCGTTGGTCCTGCACCGGTCCACCTGGCACTGGGGTCCGTTCCCAGTCGGCGCTGAGCGCGTCGACCTCTACAACGTTCAGGGAATCCGCTACGCCGAGGACAACGACGGGATCGATCTCGCGGCGCGCGGCGAAACCTTCGAGGTGGTCACAGACCCGGCACAGGCTGGCTGAACGACCGCCCTCAGTTGAGCATCATCAGGTCACGGGCGCTCTCGGCATCGGTGATGAGGACCGTGGCAAGACCTCCTCGCAGCACCGCACCAATTGCGTCCACCTTCGAGGGGCCGCCCGCAGCGATCACCCGGGAGGGGATCTTCTGCAACTCGTCGAGCCCGAGCCCGATCACACGCCTGCTCACCTCGTGGTCGACGGCCCGACCGTTGCGATCGAAGAACCGGGCACAGATGTCGCCCTCCATTCCGGCGGCGACGAGCTTCTCCCACTCCTCCGGCTCGAGGTAGCCCTGGCTCGCGTAATCGATGCGGTCGTTCCGCCCCCCGACCCCAGCGAACAGGACGTCGGCCTTGGCTGCCCGCTCGAGGGTCGTCGCGATTGCCGGGTCCTGCATGAGCTCTTGGGCGACGTCTCCGCTGCGGACGATGATCGGGGCGTGGACGTGCTCGACCGCGCCGCCGAAGGCGCGGGCGAGCGTCGCAGGCGCACCGAAGGGCGTCTCGCCGCCCATCCCGTCCTCCCGGACGGCACCCACGAGGGAGACGAAGGTCACGGACCGGCGGGCTTGAGGGGCGAGCGCTGCGAGCCGGGCCGCTTCGCCGATGGTGCGACTGAGCCCCAGGGCGACCGTCATGTCGGAACGCAGGACGGCGTGCATGTGGCGCAATATGCCTTGAGCCAGCATCGTGCGCAGGCTGCGGCTGCCAAGGTTCGGAGGCGGGACGACGAGGGCCTCGGCAAGTCCGAAGTGCCGCATCAGCTCCTGTTCCAGCTCCGCATAGGGACCGACGTCCGATGCGACGACGATGGTCACAAGCCCCGACTCCCGGGCTTGCTTCACCATCCGTGTCACCTTGACCCGTGAGAGCCCGAGGCTGTTCGCCGTCTCTTGGTGGGTCAATCCGAACTCGAAGTGCAAACGTGCAACCCGTGCAAGCAGATCGGAAGGGTAAGCCGTGCCGACGGTGGCCGCTTCGCGCCGCTGATCCTGTTTGTCGCGTCCGGCGTCACGAGGCATGTGTTCTCCTACTGCTCAAGCTTCCATCTCCGCGCGTCCCCGCCGTGGTGGCCCGCTGACGATGTCGGCGTCACGAACGGACGGCTCAATGCCGAGGTCCGCCGGCGCCGGGCAGGCGAGCGCGGCTCACCTTACCCGGCGCCGGCGGGCTACCGGCGGGGGCTCGCTACTTGAGCGTCTCCACGCTGTTGGCACCCAATTGCTCGGTGACCAGCTGCTTCATCGTGGCCAGCGCCGAGGAGAGGCTGGTCTTCGGGTTCTGCGCGAAGTTCCCGGTCACGGTATTGAGCGCCCGCGCGTACACCGGGAAGTTCGTGTTGTTCGGCAATGCGACGCCGTTTGCCGCGTACTGGCTGAACTGCGCCTGGTAGAGCGAGGACTTCGTGAACGCCGCCTGGGTACCGACTGAGGAGTCCGGCGGCACGAAGCCCGACCACACGGCTGTGTTCAGCTGGTTGGTCGGGTTCTGGGCGAGCGTGATGAACTTCCACGCGGTGGCCTTGTCCGGGCAGGCCTTGCTGATGGCCCAGGCCCAACCGCCGATGGTCGTGGCATTGCCGGGCGCCTGGCCGTTCTCGGTCGGGATCGGTGCGACGCCGACGGTGGAGCTCGCCTGGGGCCACGGAGCCCCCGAGGTGGGCAGCCAGTCACCGGTGTACCAGTTCGATCCGAGGGCGATCGCGAGCTTGCCCTGCTTCATCAGCAGTGGTGGCTGGCCGACCGAGTCGGAGCGGAACAGCTGGGACGTCGGCGCGCCGAGGCCGTCGGCGAACACCGTCTGGTAGAACGACAGCGTCGCTCGCAGCCCGGGGCTGTTCACGACCCACTTGCCGGTCTTCGAGTCGAACATGACCGGGTTGGTGGAGCCGTCGATCAGATTGCCGATCCCCTGGAGGACGTTGGTCGGGCCCGCGCTCACTCCGGCAGCGGCCCACAGCGCGTACACCTTCGGGTAGGCCTTCTTCACCTTCTTCGCCGCGCTGATGACGTCCTGCCAGGTCTTGGGCGTCCATGGAACTGCCACCCCAGCTTTTTTCAGCATCACCTTGTTGTAGAGGATGCCCGAGTCGTTGTTTCCGGCGTTCACCGCGTCGACCTGCCCGTTGATGGTGCTGATCGCCTGCACCGATTTCGGCATCCCGGTCCAGAAGGAGGGAGCCGACGACCCCGAGACGTAGCTGTTGAGGGAGGCGAGATATCCCGATCCGGCGAATTCCCCCACATAGCTCGTAGGGAGCTGGATGACACACGGCGTCTGGCTCGGGCTGCGGAACAGGACCGCTGCCTTGTTCATCTCGTCCACATCGGTGCCGCCGGTGCCGAGGAGCGTGAGCTTCGCGCTCGGATCAGCGGACTTCCACTGCTTGGCGATCGAATTCCACCACTTGGCGGCGAGCGCGTCGCTGTCGAAGACGTAGTTGTTCGTGTAGAGCACCGAGATGCCGCCTGAGGAGGCGTGCGGACTGCGCACGGACGCTCCCGAGGCACCGACTCCCACTCCGGCTAGCGCGCTCACCGCCATGGTGCTGACGGCGAGCCCAGCGGTCGTTTTCTTGAATCTCATCTTGTCTCCCCTGACCCTAGATACCGGATTACCCACCCCTACGTTGCTGCGTTACCCATGCATCAAGTCGCGCGATCCACTCGCGCTGCTCCTCCGGCTCCTTCCCTCCCCTTGTCGGACGACAGTTGCCTCTGTGTGTTGATCAATCGAGACGGGCACCACTTTCGGTGTCGAACAGCTTCATCTGTCCGAGGTCGAACTCGAGGAGCACCTTGTCGCCGGCGGACAATCCACAGCGGGCACCGAGCTTGCAGGTCAAGACCTGCTCGCCCACTCGGACCACGACGTGAGTCTCCGAGCCGAGCGGCTCGACGAGCTCGACGAGTGCGGAGACCACCGGCAGCCCTCCGCTCCCCCCGGTCGCCAGCCGGATCTCCTCGGGGCGAAAACCCACCGTCACCTTGTCCGAGGAGCTCCTGGCACGGATGTCCCGGTGCGACCCGTTGAGCGCCTGGGTGACCGTGAGGAACTGCACGCCAGGACCGGTCGAATCGGCCACCAGGGTGCCTGGAAACAGGTTGATCTTCGGCGAGCCGATGAAGGAAGCGACGAATGCGTTAGTAGGCTGGTCATAGAGCGTCTCCGGTGTCGCCACCTGCTGGAGATGTCCACCCTGCATCAGCACGACGCGGTCGGCCATCGTCATCGCTTCGACCTGGTCATGCGTCACATAGACGGTCGTGACGGGGAACTGGGTGTGGATACGCTTGAGCTCGATCCGCATCTGCGCACGTAGCGCCGCGTCGAGGTTGGACAGCGGCTCGTCGAGGAGGAACGCCTCCGGGCGCCTGAGCAGCGCCCGCCCGAGAGCGACGCGCTGGCGCTCGCCACCAGAGAGCTCGGACGGCTTGCGCCCGAGCAGCTCCGTGATCCCGAGCATCGCCGCCACCTCACCGATCTCGCGGTTCATCTGGTTCTTCGGCGTG
>JAODBN010000125.1 GCA_025463965.1 Acidimicrobiaceae bacterium | reverse complement strand
GAGGCGCCCGTCCAGGACGGCAGCGCCCCGAACGCGACCGCCCCGAACGTGACCGCCCCGAACGCGACCGCGCCGAGCGCGACGCCCCCGAACGCGACCGCCCAGCAGGCGACACCGCAGGCGGCGGCTGATGCACCACAGGTGCCCGCCGGCCCCGCGGCCAACGGAACGACGACGACCACAACTGGAGAGGGCTGAGCAATGCCGAAGATGAAGACCGACCGGGGTGCCGCCGCGCGCTTCAAGGTGACCGCGACCGGCAAGATCATGCGCCGCCAGGCCAATCGCTCGCACCTGCTCGAGAAGAAGTCGTCGAAGCGGACCCGCCGCCTCGGCAAAGAGGTGCAGGTCTCCGCCGGAGACCGCCGACAGGTCCGCCGCCTCCTCGGTATCTGAGGACCACCCGCCAAGAGCGGGGTGCGGTCCCCGGCCGGGGTTGCCACCCGGGCCGACAATTCATTTGATCTGACCCAGAATTCGAAAGGAGCACACCCATGGCCAGGGTGAAGCGCGCGGTCCACGGAAAGAAGCACCGCAGGGCGGTACTCGAGCAGGCGAAGGGCTACTACGGCAACAAGTCGCGCTCGTACAAGTCCGCGCATGAGCAGGTCATGCACTCGCTGTAGTACGCGTACCGTGACCGGCGGGCGCGCAAGGGCGACTTCCGCAAGCTCTGGATCCAGCGCATCAACGCGGCGGCCAGGGTCGAGGGCATGAGCTACAGCCGCTTCATCGCCGGCCTCCATCGTGCCGAGGTGGCCGTCGACCGCAAGGTCCTCGCCGACGTGGCGGTTCGCGACCCGGTGGCCTTCGCCGCCCTCGTGAAGGTCGCATCGGACGCCCTCGGTGACGAGGCGGTGCCCGAGGTGCTCCAGGCCGAGGAGTCCGACGCCGAGTCCGAGCCGGTCGACGCGGCCGAAGACGACGAGGTGCAGCCAGCCTCCACCGGCGAGGCCGCCTCCTGAACGAGCAGCCCCTGGGGCCGCGCCACCAACGGGTGCAGCGGCTCCGTCGGCTGCTCCGACAACGGAGCGCCCGCCGCTCCGAGCGGGCCTTCGTGCTCGAAGGCGCGAAGGTCCTCGAAGCGGCACTCGACGCCGGCGCCCGTGTGGAGTCGGTCTATCTCGCCCCCGGCGCGACCACCTCGGCGCTTTGCGCCGAGGTGGTGCGCCGTGCGCAGGCAGCCGGGGTGCGAGTCTTCCCGCTCGCCCAAGGCGTGATGGAGCGGGTCGCCGACACCGTCACGCCCCAGCCGATCTGCGCCGTCGTCGCAAGCCGCGACGTACCGCTCGAGTCCCTTCTCGAGAAGACGTTCCTGCTGGTCTGCGTCGACGTGCGCGACCCGGGCAATCTCGGCTCGATCCTTCGCAGCGCGGCTGCCGGCGGCGCTGATGGGGTCGTCTGCTGCCAGGGGAGCGCAGATCCGTACAACCCGAAGGTCGTCCGGGCTTCCGCCGGGGCGCTCTTCCAGGTTCCCTTCGCGCTCGCCGGCGAGCCCGGCGAGGTGCTCGACACCCTCGGTGAGTCCGGCTACACCCGCCTGGCCACCGTCGCGCGCGGCGGGGAGGACTACGCCACCGCCGAGCTGCCCGAGCGCCTCGCCCTGCTCCTCGGCAACGAGGCGGGCGGGCTTCCCGAGGAGCTGTCGGCCCGAAGCGACGGCGGCGTCACCATCCCGATGGCACCGGCGGCTGAGTCCTTGAACGTGGCGATGGCGGCCACAGTGCTCGTCTTCGAGGTGGCCCGGCGCCGGCGCCTCGCCGGCGCGCCCGGTCCTTTCGAGGCCGGGGCGCCCCAGCCCTTAGCATGAGGCCCATGGCGCAACAGAGCGAGGGAGCGGTCGCGGGCGCGCCGTGGAGCCCGGGGGAGCTCGAGGCCCAGCTCGCGCAGTCCCTGCTCGCCATCGGCGAGGCGGCGGACCTCGACACGCTCGGCGTGCTCCGCAGCGACGTGCTCGGCCCCCGCTCGCGGCTCGCCGGCTGGCGAAAGGGCCTCGGCACGATCGCCCCCGAGCAACGGCGGACGGCCGGTGCCGCGCTGAACGCGGCTCGCGACGAGCTCGAGGCTGCGCTGTCGCAGCGGGCGGAGACCCTCGCCGAGCGTCAGCGCGCGGCGAAGCTCGCGGCCGACCGCCTCGACCTCACCGAGGTCCGGCTCTCCCAAGAATGGTCGACCGGTCATCTGCACCTCGTCACCCAGGTACGCGAGGAGCTCGAGGACGTCTTTGTCGGCATGGGCTACGAGATCGCCGAGGGACCCGAGGTCGAGTCCGACTGGAACAACTTCACGGCCCTCAACGTCCCACCGGACCACCCGGCCCGCAGCAACCAGGACAGCTTCTATCTCGACCTCGGCGATCGTGAGAGCTTCCTCTTGCGCACCCAGACCTCGCCGGTGCAGATCCGTTTGCTCGAGCGCGGCGTGCTGCCGCTCTACGCCGTGGCGCCGGGGCGCGTCTACCGCCGCGACACCGCGGACGCCCGGCACCTGCCGGTGTTCCATCAGATCGAGGGCATCGTGATCGACCGCGGGGTCACCTTCGGCGACCTCGCGGGCACGATCGCGACGTTCACCGAGGCGATCTTCGGCCAAGGAACCAAGAGCCGGCTGCGCCCTGCCCACTTCCCCTTCACCGAGCCCTCCGCCGAGTTCGAGATCACCTGCTCGATCTGCGGTGGGACGGGCTGTCGGACCTGTGGGGGTGTCGGATGGATCGAGCTCGGGGGAGCGGGAATGGTCCACCCGGCGGTGCTCGAACACGCCGGGATCGACCCCGAGGAGTGGTCCGGGTTCGCCTTCGGTTTCGGGATCGACCGGCTCGCGATGATGCGCCACGAGATCGAGGACATCCGCAGCTTCATCGAGAACGACGCCCGCTTCCTCGCCCAGTTCTAAAGGAGCCGAACCGTGCGCGTCCCGCTGTCCTGGCTCGGCGATTTCCTGCCGCTGCAGATCGACCCGACTGACCGCGCCGCGCTCGGCGAGCTGGGGCGCCAGATGGACTCGCTCGGCCTCGTCGTCGAGTCGATCGACCAGGTCGGAGCTGGCCTCGACGGCGTCGTGCTCGCGCACGTGCTCGAGATCTCGCCGATCGAGGGCGCGGACCGGATCCGGCGGGTCCTCGTGGACGCCGGCCGTCCCGACCCGATCGAGATCGTCTGTGGGGCGTGGAACTTCCAAGCCGGCGACGTCGTGCCGCTCGCCACGGTCGGGGCCGAACTGCCGAACGGGATGGTGATCACGCGGCGCAAGATGCGCGGGGCCGTCTCGGACGGGATGCTCTGCTCGCCGTCCGAGCTCGGCCTGCCGGGGGACTCGAGCGGGCTGCTCGTGCTCGCCTCGCCCGGGAAGGGCGCGCCGCTTCCCGAAGGCATCGAGGCGGGGATGGCGCTCGCCGAGCACCTCGGGATCGTCCCCGACGCCGTCTACGACATTGCCATCGAGGTCAACCGGCCCGATGCGCTGTCGGTGGCTGGGATCGCCCGCGACCTCGGCGCCCGCCTCGGACTCCCCTTCACGGTCCCGCCCGTGGCGATCGAGTCCTCGGGCACCGCGGCGTCCGCCCTCGCCTCGGTGGCGACGCTCGCTCCCTCGGCCTGTGACCGCATCGTCGGGCGGGTGGTGACCGGGATCACTCCGGTGGTCTCGTCGCCCCTCGTCGCCCGTCGCTTGCTGCTCTCGGGCATGCGGCCGATCAACTCGGTCGTCGACGCGTCCAACTACGTGATGCTGGAGCTCGGCCAGCCCACCCATCCCTACGACCTCGACCGGCTGGCCGGTCACCGCATCGTCGCCCGCCCGGCGCGTCCGGGTGAGGTGCTCGTCACCCTGGACGGGGCCGAGCAGCGGCTCGGGCGGGCGCTCGACGCGCTCGGGGTGGAGCGCGACGTCGAAGAGCTCGTGATCGCGGACGGCGACGACCGGCCGGTCGGCCTCGCCGGGGTGATGGGCGGTGCCGACAGTGAGGTCAGCGAGGCGACGAGTCGCGTGCTGCTCGAGGCGGCGCACTTCGACCCGCTCGTCGTCGGCCGTGCGGCCAAGCGCAGGGGGATCCGGACCGAGGCCTCGGCGCGCTTCGAGCGTGGCGTGGACCCGGAGATCGCGCCCCGGTCCGCTGACCGGGTGCTCGAGCTCATCGTGGAGGCGGCGCGACGCGTCGATGCCCCGCTGCCGGTGGTGGCCCCGGGCCTTCTCGAGGACCGACCCGTCCCGCCGGTCCGTCGCCGGCTGGTGCTTCGGACCGAGCGGCTGAACGGGCTGCTCGGCACCGCGCTCGAGGCGTCGGAAGCCGCTCGCCTCCTCGAGCCCATCGGGTTCGACTCGACCCCGGTCGCCGAGGGCCTCGAGGTGGAGGTGCCCTCGTTCCGCCCGGATGTCAGCCGGGAGGTGGACCTCATCGAGGAGGTCGCCCGCCACCACGGCTACGAGGCGATCACCCCGACCCAGCGCCGCTCGGCGAACGTCGGGCGCCTGAGTGTGCGTCAGCAGACGATCCGCCGCCTGCGGCGGATCTTGGCCGGGAGCGGAGCGATGGAGGCCTGGACGAGCTCGCTCGTCGACGCCCGCGCCGAAGAGCGCCTCGGCGGGCCGGCGCGCCCGGTGGGCCTCGCCAACCCGATCGTGGCCGAGGAGTCGGTGCTGCGCACGAGCCTGCTCGCCGGCCTCGTTGCGGCGCTTCGCCACAACGTGGCGCACCGCAACGGCGAGCTTCGACTGTTCGAGCTCGGGGCGGTCTTCGCCGCCCCGCCGGACGGCGAGGAGTGGCCCGAGGAGTCCGAGCAGCTGGCCGTCTTGCTCGCTCGGGGCGACGACGACGTGGCGAGCGCCCTCGGCAGCTGGGAGAGCCTCGTCGAGGGGCTGCGCCTCGAGCCCTCGGTGATCGAGCTCGCTCAGGGGGACGGCCTGGAAGAGCGCAGGAACGGCGCGGGGCGACAACTCGTCGGCCTGCACCCGAGCCGACGCGCGCTCCTCGTGGGCCCCGACGGTCCCTTCGGAGCGCTCGGCGAGCTCGACCCGGCGGTCCTCGAGCTCGCCGGGATCCCGACCCGACGAGTCGGGTGGCTGACCCTCGACGTGGCCCGCTT
>JAODBN010000250.1 GCA_025463965.1 Acidimicrobiaceae bacterium | reverse complement strand
AATGAAGCGTCGGTGGCATTCCATCGGGCGCTCGGCTTTGACCTCCAGCCTGGTGACTCGTTCCGCGATGGCCTTCCCGTCCACCTCGACTACGACGGTCCGGGTCTGGACCGGGTGGCGTTCACACACAGTCTTCCCTCGGCTGGATCTTCGGCGGTGCTCAGATCGTGACCTGGCCTCGAAGGCTCTGTTCCACCACACTCGCTACCCGACGTGACGCAGCCCTGTCTGTCAAGGTGATGTGAGACAGCTGCAGTAGCAGTTCCTCCCTCAGGGCGAGATCGGATCCACGTGACCCCATGACCTTGTCCACCCCGACGATGGAGCGCGCCCATGATGAATTCATGGACGGCGAGCCAACGCTTCCCGCACGACCGCAACGGCGCAGGTTCACCGTCGCGTACAAGCTCGCCATCGTCGAGAAATACGACGCACTGAGCCACGGCGACAAAGGAGCTCTCCTTCGACGCGAAGGGCTCTATTCGAGCAGCGTCACCGAGTGGCGACGTGCACGCGACGCCGGAGCGCTCGGTGGCCTCGATGCGAAGCCGAGGAAGGACCGTGCAGCCCCCGGTCGTGGCGAGCTCGACCGGGTGACCCGCCGCGCCGAACGAGCCGAGGCCAAGCTCGCGAAGGCCCAGCAGGTGATCGAGATCCAGGGAAAAGTATCCGTGCTCTTGGAACAGCTGCTGGCCGAGAGCACCACGGACGACAAGCAGTCACGATCGTGAACGACGCCTACCTCGCGCTCGAGCCCCTCGTCGGGACCCGCGCCGCCTGTTCGGCGCTCGGTCGCTCCCGTGCCACCCACTACCGGCACCGCCGCGGACCTCGGCTCGGTCCACCGGCTCCCCGGTCGACACCGCCGAACGCGCTCTCCCAGCCAGAACGGGACGCGGTGCTCGAGGCGCTCCACGGCCGCTTCGTCGACGCTGCTCCGGCCCAGGCGTGGGCGATCCTGCTCGACGAGGGCACCTACCTCGCCTCGGAGTCGACCTACTACCGACTCCTTCGCGCGAGCGGCGAGGTTCGCGAGCGCCGTCGCCAGGCGACCCATCCGGCGCGCACCATCCCCGAGCTCGTCGCCGATGAACCGAACCGCGTCTGGTCTTACGACGTGACCAAGCTGGCCGGCCCACGCCGCGGGGTGCACTACGACCTGTTCGTCATGCTCGACATCTTCAGTCGCTACTGCTGTGGGTGGATGGTTGTCGACCAAGAGGACGGTCAGGTCGCCAAGGCCTGGATCGCCGAGGTGACCGAGTCCCAGGCAATCGCGCCGCACCGGCTCACCATCCACGCCGACCGCGGCAGCTCGATGACCTCCAAGCCCGTCGCCGCACTGCTCTCGGACCTGAAGATCGGCCGGACCCACAGCCGTCCCCACGTGAGCAACGACAACCCGTACTCCGAGGCTGGATTCAAGACGCTCAAGTACTGCCCGGCATTCCCCGAGCGCTTCGGCTCACGCGAAGACGCCATTGTTTTCTGCGAGAAGTTCTTCACCCACTACAACGAGGTCCACCGTCATTCGGGCATCGGACTGCACACGCCCGCCTCGGTCCACTACGGGACCGCGAAGGCGATCCGGAGCCGGCGGGGCGTCGTCCTCGACGCCGCCTACGCGGCCCACCCGGAGCGGTTCTTCAACAAGGCGCCCACCCCGCCAAGGCTCCCCGACGTCGCGTGGATCAACAAGCCACGCCCAGAGGAGGATGCACAGAAGATTCGATGATCACCTGTCTCATTCGGCTTGACAGGTTCCGCAGAGAACCCCACGCATCATGGGCCATCGCTCACAGTGAGCCGCTTTCGCACGGGCGGCCCCTCTTGATGAGAGCGATCCGGCAACAAACGGACCGCCGTGACCAGCGACGTCGCGTTCGGTCGATCGCGCAGTTCGCGGTCAGCCCTCCTGCGCAACAGTGCCGCATAGGGCTTCATCCGGCACGTCATATGGAGTTGTCGTGCTCATCCGGGACGACTTGCCGCGGCCCATCCGGGCCGCCGAAACGGGCACGCTGGCGCAATCCGCACCTGCCTCGCAAGGCATCCATTCACGTCCCTTTGTCGCTGACGCGAGGGCATGACGATGAACCCTGGCGCTGAAGGAGCGAGCGCTCTTCCCTGCCCGATCGGCGGGCGATGCCTCAGGTGAGCGCCGGCGGGATCCACACCTCGCCGCGGAAGAGACCGGCGAGGACTTCGAGGGCACCGACGCCGTGCTTTCTCGCGGTGCCGATGTAGGAGCGGATCGCCGCGAAGTGCTGGGCGGAGTCGTCGCCCTGGAAACAGCCCGAGATCTTCTGGTGCAGCTTCGCCATCCGCAACGAGGACTCGGCTTGGTTGTTGGTGAAGGGCACGGAGAGGTCCGAGGCGAAGCGGGTCACCTCCGTGCGGCGGTCTCGCAGCGCGACGGCGACGTTGTAGGACTTGCGCTCGAGGTAGTTGCGCTTGCGCCCCACCGGCTCGGGGTTCGCCGAGAAGGCGGCCTCGGTGAGGGCGTCGTAGGTGGCGAGGAAGTCGGCGAGGACGCGTCCCGCAAGGCGGCCCTTCCCGGCGGCACGCGCTGCGTGGCAGGCCGTGTTCGTCTCGGTGAGCAACGTCGCCATCTCGGCCGCCCAGGTTTGGTTCCACCGCACGCCCGCGGCCTCGAGGTCACGGAGCAGATGCGCCCCACAGGTCGCATGCGCGGCGTCTTGGTACTTGAAGTACATCGCGAGCCGGTCGTGGACCATCGTGCCGGTGAAGCGTCCGAGGACCCCGGCCTCGTCGGGCGCCGTCTTGGCGCGCGTCGCCGACGCGTAGAGGAACGTGTAGCGCTCGGTCGCGCAGACGTGGAACCACACCTGCTCGGTCCGCACCTGGTCGGGGGTCTCGTCGACATGGACGACCGGGGAGGCGACGAGGCGCTCCGCGACCTCGACGAGGAAGGGATCGAGTGATCCCGCCGCCTCGCCGGCGAGGGAGGCGACGAAGCCGGTCGACACCGGGGCGCCGAGCATCTCCGAGAGCGCCTGCGCGGTGCGCTCGACCGAGCAGTGCTCGCATGGAGGAGGTAGAGCGCGGCCGCGCGCACGTTCGGGCCGTAGCAAGCGGGAGCCTTCGCCTCGCTCGGAAAGGCCCCGGTCGAGAGCGTCCCGCACCTGCACCGCTTCTTCAGCGCCCGGTGCTCGACGCTGACGAGCAGCGGGTCGGGGGTGTCGAAGACCTGGCGGCGGGAGAAGCCCTCGACCGGTGCAGAGGACAGGTCCTCCCCGCAGCTCGTGCAGCGCTCCGGCTCGTGGTTGACGACCTCGTCGGGCGTCTCGCTCATCTACAGGTTCGCGCCGGGGGCACCGGGCTGTTTGCCGCGGGAGCGCTTCTCCTCCTTCGCCCGCCCCTTCTGCTGCTCGCGTGCTGCGGCTCGCCGCTCGGCGCGGCTCTTCGGCGAGTCAGAAGAAGGCGGCAGCGAGGAGCTCCTCGAGCTCTGCCCGAGGCGTGCCTCGAGCTCCGCGATCCGCCCGGAGAGCATCTCGTTCTCCAGTCGCGCTCCGTCGAGCTCCCGCCGGAGCACTCCGATCTCTTCGCGCAGTGCCTCGTTCTCGTCGGTGAGGTCCCGTTCGCGAGCTGTCATGTCGCCCAGTCCAGCAGGCTCCTCGACAGATCGCGAGCACCCGACCTGGACGAACGCGCTGGTAGTGGCGTTGCGGAGAAAGTTCTTCCGAGACGACGACCCGAAGGAGTCGGGATCAGTCGGCTGCCAGCATGGTCAGGGGACTACATGCACCTGAATGGTTGCCTCGCAAGTGAGCTGCAATCGTTGCTGGACGATTCAAATTAAGCTTGAACGGTCACGCTTGCGACGCCTCGGGAGAGAAAAGCCTTCAGCTTGTCGGCACTCAGTCCGATGCCGAATACTGGCCCACCCGGCTGAAGGACGACGCCGTCATCAAGTGAC
>JAODBN010000203.1 GCA_025463965.1 Acidimicrobiaceae bacterium | reverse complement strand
GCCCGCTCGGCACCGGGGACGCCGCGGCCGTCGCCCTCACCGGCTTCCCCGACGGTTACGGCGACGGCCTCGAGGAAGGCGACCTCGTCGTCCTCCCTGGCGACGCCCCGCTCGTCCGGGCGACCACCCTCGCCGCTCTCGTGCGCGAGCACCGCAACGCCGACGCTGCGGCCACCTTGCTCACGGCCCGCGTCGCCGATCCGTCGGGCTACGGGCGGGTGGTGCGCGGCCGGGACGGGCGCGTCGCCCGCATCGTCGAGGACGCGGACGCCAGCGAGGAAGAGCTCGACATCAACGAGGTGGGCACGTCGATCTACTGCTTCCGACACGGGGTGCTGGCGCCGGCGCTGCGCCGGATCTCGCCCGACAACGCCCAGGGCGAGTACTACCTGACCGACACGGTGTCCGTCCTCCATGACGCCGGCTATCGCGTGGCCGCCGTCGTCGCCCCTGACCCGATCGAGGCGGCCGGGGTGAACGACCGGGCGCAGCTCGCCGCGGCGGAAGCGGAGCTACGCGAACGGGTGAACGAGCGCTGGATGCGACGGGGCGTCACGATGACCGATCCTGAGCAGACCTACCTCGACGCCGCGGTGGAGCTCGACGAGGACGTCACCCTGCTGCCGGGCACCGTGCTCGAGGGCAGCACCCGCGTCGGGCGTGGTGCGGTGATCGGCCCGGCGACCCACCTCGTGGACTGCACGGTGGGCGCGGGCGCTCGCGTCTCTCACACCGTGGCCGAGCACGCGGCGATCGGCGAGGAGGCCAACGTCGGCCCCTTCGCTCATCTGCCCCCGGGCACTCGGCTGGCACCCCGGAGCACCACCGGGCCATTCTTCGGGGGAGAGGGCGTCGAGCGAAGGTGAGCAGGAGTGACGTGGGAATCCGACGAGTTGGCTGACACCGGTTCCATCGAGGCGGTGTCCCATCGGCGCTTGGTGCTGTTCAGTGGACGCTCCCACCCGGCGCTCGCCGCCGAGATCGCCGGCTTTCTCGGCGTCGAGCTTGGCGGCGCCAATCTGCGCGAGTTCGCCGACGGCGAGATCCACGGCAAGTACTCCGAGTCCATCCGGGGCGCCGACGTCTTCTTGATCCAGACGCATGCCGCGCCCGTCAACGACTCGATCATGGAGCAGCTGATCATGGTCGACGCGGCCAAGCGCGCCTCGGCCAAGCGGATCACCGCGGTCTGCCCCTACTACGGCTACTCGCGTCAGGACCGAAAGGCCTCCGGGCGTGAGCCGATCACCGCCAAGCTCGTCGCCGACCTGCTGAGTGTGGCGGGCGTGTCGCGTGTCGTGAGCGTCGATCTGCACTCCGGACAGATCCAGGGATTCTTCGACGTGCCGGTGGACCATCTGACGGCGACCCCCGTGCTCGTGGACAACCTGCGCGAGCAGGCTAGCAGCGACCTCGTCGTGGTGTCCCCCGACGCCGGGCGGGTGAAGGTGGCCGAGCGCTTCAGCCAGCAGCTCGGGACCGACCTTGCATTCGTGCACAAGCGCCGCCCGCCGGGCCAGGACAACATGGTCGAGGCGCTCGAGGTGATCGGCGACGTGAACGGACGCCATTGCGTGATCATCGACGACATGATCGACACCGCGGGCACGATGTGCGCCGCGGCCGCTCGGCTGTTCGAGTGCGGGGCGACCGACGTGTGGGCCATGGCCACCCACGGCCTGCTGTCGGACCCCGCCCTCGACCGTCTCGACCGCTCGGACATCAGCCGTGTCGTGATCACCAACACACTCCCGCTCACCCCCGAGCGTCGGATCGACAAGATCGAGGTGCTGTCGGTGGCACCCGTGATCGCCTCGGCAATCGCCGCGGTGTTCGACGACACGTCGGTCTCCATGCTCTTCGGCGGCCAGAACCTGTCCTCCTGAGGACCTCGTTCTTCGGGCGAGCCGTGCCGGCGGCTGCCGCCCGGGCGGCGCGTGTCGGCGGACACGGCGGGTCGGCCCGCCGGGCAGCGCGGTCTGGTCGATGGCCTACACTGGAGCTTTGAGCGGAGCGGCCGAAGCTCGCGTGCCCTGTCGGGTCGTGGCGTAGCTGCGGTGCGCCGCCCGCACTGTTCACCCGAAGGAGCGCGTCACCGCCATGGCTGAGATCACCCTCGTCGCACAGCCCCGCCTCGAGCAGGGCAGCGCCGCCAGCCGGCGGCTGCGCCGTGCGGGCCGGGTGCCCGCCGTCCTCTACGGCCACGGCGCCGACCCCCGCGCGCTCAGCGTGGACGCCCGTGACCTTCGGACCGCGCTGTCCACCGAGAGCGGCCTGAACGCGCTGCTCGACCTCGACCTCGCCGGCACCAGCTACCTGGCCATCGCCCGAGAGGTCCAGCGTGACCCGTTGCGCCACACGGTCGCCCACGTCGACTTCCAGGTCGTCCGCCGCGACGAGATCGTCTCCGCGGACGTTCCCCTCGTCCTGCTCGGCGAGGCGCTCGGCGTCAGCCGGGCCGGGGGCACCGTCGAGCACGTGCTGGTCAACCTGACGATCAAGGCAAAGCCCGCCGACATCCCGTCCTCCATCGAGCTCGACATCTCCGAGCTCTCCGTCGGGGACGCCATCCGGGTGGCCGACCTTCCCCTGCCGGCCGGCGTGGTGACCGAGACCGATCCCGAGACGGCTGTCGTCGTCGCCGTGCCGCCGCGAGTCGCTACCGAAGAGACCGTGGAAGAGGTCGCCGAGGGTGCCGCCGGCGAGGCCTCGTCCGAAGCCTGAGGCCCGCGCTGAGCGGACGGCTACGCCTGCTTTCTGGCGGGGACAAGGAGCGCTCGGGAACCCCGGCGGACCTTCTCGCGCTGGGACTCGGCAACCCGGGCGCCGAGTTCGCCGGGAGCCGGCACAACGTGGGCGCGGACGCCGTCGAGGCGCTCGCTGCCCGCACCCAGGTGACGCTGCGGGCCGACCGCCGCTCGAGCGCCCGGCTCGGCGAGGCCCACCCTGCCGGGCGCTTGCTCCTGCTCGCCGTGCCGCAGACCTACATGAACGAGTCCGGGCTGGCCGCCCAGGCGCTGGTGCGGCGTGCCGGCATCTCGGAAGAGCTCGAGCGCCTCGTGGTGGTCCATGACGAGCTGGACCTGCCGGTCGGCACGGTCCGGATCAAGCGTGGCGGTGGCACAGCCGGCCACAACGGCCTTCGCTCGCTACAGGCCCACCTGCACAGCCTCGACTTTCTCCGCGTCCGCATCGGGATCGGAAAGCCACCCGGGCGCATGGCCGGCGCCGACTACGTCTTGCGGCGACCGGGCAAGGCCGAGCGAGAGGCGCTCGACGTCGCGGTGCAGCAAGCCGCCGATGCCATCGAGGCCATCCTCGCGGGAGGAGCGGACGCGGCGATGAACGAGCTCAACGGCCGATGACGCGCGATCTCGCCGCCACCTCGGGCCCGCTCGCGCCCCTGACGCGCCTCGCTCGAGAGGAGCCGGCTCTCGCCGAGCTGCTCGGGCGGGACGACGCGACGGTCGCCATCCCAGAAGCCGCCCGGCCCTACCTGCTCGCCGCAGCTGCTGGCCTCGGCAGCTCACCGCTGGTGCTCGTGGCCACGGCGACCGCGCTCGAGGCCGAGCACGTGGCACACGATCTTCGTGCCTTCGCCACGGGAGGCCGGGTGGAGGTCCTGCCGGCCTGGGACACGCTCCCCTTCGAGCGGATATCTCCCGGGGCCGAGACGATGGGCCAGCGGCTTCGCGCCTTATGGCGGATCCACGAGGCACATCAGGCCTTCTCCGACGTGCCGTCGGACGGGTCTCGCGCCGAGGCCCGCAGCGTTTCTTCTTCTGGCACACAGCTCATCGTGGCGCCGGTCCGCGCCCTCCTGCAGCGACTGGGGACCTCGCCCGAGGACGTCGCGCCCCTCGTCGTGCGCCCCGGCGACCGGCTCGGGGTCGACGAGCTCGTGGAGCGGCTGGTGCACGCCGGCTACCGACGCGAGTACCAGGTCGAGCACCGCGGCGAGGTGGCCGTTCGAGGCGGGATCATCGACGTGTTCCCCTCCACCTCGCAACAGGGTGTGCGGATCGACTGCTTCGGCGACGAGGTCGACCGCCTCACCGAGTTCGACGTGGCCGACCAGCGCTCGGTGCGTGACCTCGACGAGGTCGAGATCTTCGGCTGTCGCGAGCTCGTGCTCTCCCCGCGCCTTCGCGAGCGCGCCGAGCGACTCGCCGGCGAGGTTCCCTTTGCCCGCGAGCACTTCACCCGTCTGGCCGCAGGCGACGTCTTCGACGGCGTCGAGTCCTTCCTGCCTTGGTTGGCCGAGGACGACGTGCTCGTCACCGATCTCCTCCAGCAGGGCGACCGCGTGGTGCTGCTCGAGCCTCGGCGGATGCGCGACCGCGCGGTCGAGCTCGTCGAGGAGGAGGCTGCGCTCGCCGAGTCGCTGGCGGGGACCTGGGGTGCTGAGGGCAGCGACTTCCCGCGCTTGCACGCGGACTTCGATCGACTGTTGGCGCGCTGCCCGGCCAAGGTGGCCAACGTCCTGCCGGCAGCAGAGGGGCCCGAGACCCTCGCTGTGTCTGCGACGAGCTGGCCGGCCGCGCTCGGCGACGCCTCGGCGATCGCCCGTCGCCTCGGCGAGCTCGCGCGCGCCGGGGTCGCGATCGCGGTGTGCGCCGAGTCGCGCGCCAGCGCGGAGCGTC
>JAODBN010000184.1 GCA_025463965.1 Acidimicrobiaceae bacterium | reverse complement strand
CAGCCCCTCGTGGTAGGAGGCCGCCCCGTGCGGGACGACCATGAACTCTTGGAAGTCGACGTTGTTGTCCGCGTGCACCCCGCCGTTGAGGACGTTCATCATCGGGACGGGCAACACGTGGGCGCTCACCCCGCCGACGTAGCGGTACAGCGGGATCTCCAGCTCGTCGGCCGCCGCCCGGGCGACCGAGAGCGACACTCCGAGCACGGCATTGGCACCGAGGCGCGACTTGTTCGGCGTCCCGTCGAGGTCGATCAGCTCGAGGTCGATGCCCCGCTGGTCGAGCCCCTCGCGGCCTTCGAGCGCCTCTGCCACCTCGCCGTTCACGTTGGCGACCGCGCCGAGCACGCCCTTACCGCCGTAACGCTCACCGCCGTCGCGAAGCTCGGTTGCCTCGAAGGAGCCGGTGGACGCGCCGGAGGGGACCATTGCCCGACCTTCGGCCCCCGAGTCGAGCAGGCAGGTGACCTCGACGGTCGGATTGCCCCGCGAGTCCAGGACCTCGCGGGCGTGCAGCTCGGCGATGGCGGTCACGGCTCGGGCTCCTCTTTGGGGTGGGTGTTGGTGCTGTGGCCAGAGTTGAGAATGTTGCCAGGGAAAGTTACCAGTCGCGCCCCGGGCCGGACCGGACCGCCTGCCATGCCGCCAGGCGCTCCTCGGCGGGCAGCCCGATCAAGGGCACGCCCCGATCCGCCTCGACCTCGGCCTCGACCCGGCGGACCTTCTCGGAAAAGCGGCCGAGTGCCCGCCGCAGCGCCTGCTCCGGCTCGATGCGCGCCGCGCCCGCCAGGCGGGCGATGGCGAGCAACAGCTCTCCGAGCGCCTCCTCCGAGGAGGCGTTCGCGACGAGCTGCACGATGGCCGGGTCTCGCTCGCCGAGCGCGTCGACCGAGAGACCGGAGCTCGCGAGGCGCCCCTCGAGCTTTGCGGCGAAGGCCAGCGCGGGCAGCGACGCCGGCAGGTCCTCGGTGAAGCTCCTGCGCCCCTTCTCGGTCTGCTTGATCTCCTCCCACCGGGCGACCTGGCGCTCGGTCGATCCCGGGGGCGTCTCGGCGAAGAGGTCCGCGTGGCGGCGCACCAGCTTGTCGTGGGTGGTGCGGGCCACGTCTGCCAGGCTGAACAGGCCCTCTTCCGCCGCGATGACCGAGTGGTAGAAGACCTGGCTCAACACGTCGCCCAGCTCCTCTTCGAGATGGGCGACTTCCTCGGGTCCGGCCTCCTCGGGCTCGGGGCCGAGCCTGTCGATCGCCTCGACCGCCTCGTAGGCCTCCTCGATTAGGTGGCGGGCGAGCGAGCGGTGCGTCTGCTCGGCGTCCCAGGGGCAGCGCTCTCGCAGCACCCGCACCAGCTCGTCGAGACGGACCAGCTCCGAGGCGACCGGCTCCTCGAGCCGGGGCACGTAGCAGCAGGTGAGGTGATCAGCCTCGAGCTCCCGGTCGAGATCGGCCCAGGCCAGCGGGAACACCGCCTCGTCGGAAAGCCCGAGGTGATGAAGCACGATCACCGGCTCGGAGGGGAACCGCTCCACCGAAAGCTTCACCTCAGAGCACAGCTGCTTGGACCACAGGTGCGCCACGAGCAGGGGCCCGGTCTGACCGGCGGCGTCGACGGAAAAGCGCTGCGCGTCGACGAGGCGGACCCCCGCTTCGACCGGGTCGACGCCGAGGCGCGCCCAGGCCAGGTCCAAGAAGGACAGGCCGGCCACGAGCTCCACGTCCACCCGTGGGTCGGAACGAAGCGCCGACACCGTCGACTCGAGCACGAGCGGCGAGCCCGGAACCGCGTAAGCGACGCGCCCGTGGCGCTGCGACGCCCCGACCACCTCCTCGACGATCCCGGCGTAGGTCTCCTCGAATGCCTGGCCCGCCTCGTAGTGGTGGTCGAGCGGCCGTGCCCCGGCGGCGAGCAGCGGCGCTGCCGCAGGGTGGCGCGCGGTGCGCAGGAGGACGAGGGGCGCCGCGGCGAGGATGGCGGAGGCGGCTGGGGTGGTCAGCTCCGGGCCTGCCGGCCCGAGCCCGACCGCGACCACCACCGGACGGTCCGGTGCCCTCCGGAGCGGTGAGCGTTCCAGGGCCGGGACCGGCTAGCCGAGCGGGGTGGTGCTGGCAGTGCTCGCCCCGACGGCGGCCGGGTTCACCAGCAAGGTGGCCGCGGGTCCCGTGTGCGGGATCACCTGGAAGGTCCCGTTGACCTTCGCCCACCGGCCGTAGGCCGGGTCGACCTGCACCTGCGCCGCGGTCAGTGCCTCGTTGACGACGGCACCGACCTTCGAGGCGACCGAGTTGATGAGGAGGGCCGCGGCCTGCTGGCCGGTGGCGGCCTTGCGCGAGGTCACCTTGAACACCACAAAGCCGCTGTTGTAGGAGGCCGGCGCGGACACCGCTCCCGTCGCCAGCGCCTCGACCACCGTGGCGAGGCTGGCGGGAAGGGCGCTGGCCTGCACGCAGCCCGACTGAGCCTGCGCGCCCGCCGCCCCGGCGAGCGTGGTGAAGTTGGCGCCCTTGCTCGCCTGGGTCACGAAGCTCTTCGCCAGCGCCTGGGAGGTGAAGTCGGCGAGCGAGACGCAGGTCAGCTGGGCGGCGGTCGGGTGCGCCTTCGCCCAGCTCGCCACGCTGGAGGAGCTGAGCTTCACCCCGGCGGTGCTCGCCGCGAGCACCGCCTGGGAGGACTGGAGCGTCACGAGCTCGCGACGCACGGACGCCGGCAGGCCGGCCAGCACGAGTGCCCCGGAGGTCGTGCAGGACTGGTCGGTGCTCTGACCCGGGGCGAAGGCCGACTCGAGCTCGGAGGTGCCGAG
This sequence comes from Acidimicrobiaceae bacterium, assembly GCA_025463965.1. Taxonomy (GTDB): domain Bacteria; phylum Actinomycetota; class Acidimicrobiia; order Acidimicrobiales; family Bog-793; genus JAODBN01. The sequence goes on along the minus strand of JAODBN010000184.1, from coordinate 266 downwards.
CGAGCGGGCGAAGGCGGCCACCTGCAGATGGCGGCGAGCCAGCTCGTCCTGGAGCGCCCGCGACTCGACGAGGGTGGTCAGCATCTGGGCGGCGAACGGGGCCGAGTAGCTGCCCGGGGCGGAGCCGTTCGTCAGTTCGGCGCCTCCACCGGTGACCACGCAGCGGAAGTCGGCGTCAGAGCTGACCGCCTTCAGCACGGAGTTCAGCTGAGACTGGGAGATCGAGCTGCTCCCGACCTTGGCCGCTTGGCTCGAGAAGGTGGAGT
>JAODBN010000410.1 GCA_025463965.1 Acidimicrobiaceae bacterium | reverse complement strand
TAGCGGGTGTCGATCACCGTCTTCAGTCGGCCATCTGCGGCAAGCTGGATCGCCGTCTCGAGGTCGCGACGCGACGCGGCGACCGAGGACATGATGCGAGTCTCGCTGAGGATGAGCTCGACGGGGTGCACCTGCAGCTCTTCGCTCGTGTAGCCGATGAGAACCAATGTGCCGTGGCGGCGCAGGCCTCGCAGGCCGGCGAGCATGCTGGCGGACGTCCCCACCAGCTCGATGAAGTGCGTCGCGCCCTCTCCCCCGGTGAGTGCCCTGATCTTCTCCGGTACCGACTCGTAGCCGCGCTCGTCCAGCACGATCACCTCGTACGCCCCGGCCGTCCGGGCAGTCGCCGCCTTGGCGGAAGAGTCGGCGATGGCGATCACGCGAGCACCCGCAGCGAGCGCGACTTGGATGGTCATGAGCCCCACCCCGCCGACCCCGTCGACGACCACGACGTCACCGAGGCCGACGCCCGACAGCCCGATGGCGTGCACCGCCGTCATGCCTCCACAGCTGAGCAGCGCGGCATCCTCGAAGGACACCTGTTCCGGCAAAGGGATGAGGTTCTCTGCCGGTACGGCGATCCGATCGGCGAACGTACCGTGCAAGGTAAAGCCCAGCTGACCCACCGGCTCGGTGCATACCTGCGGGTTCCCGCTGGTACACCAGGGGCAGCGCCCGCAACCCACCATGTTGTAGACAGCGACCCGTTGACCGACCTCGAGCGAGCTGCGCTCGGGCAGTGAGACCACGACTCCGGCCGCCTCGTGGCCGATCACGAACGGGTAGCTCGGGGGTTCGAAGAGCGCGTCGACGATGTGCAGCTCTGTGCCGCAGATCCCGGCCGCTCTGGTCTCGACGACGGCCCAGCCTTCTCGAGCCGGGTCATCGAACTCGTGCACCGCCAGCTGACTCTTGGCGTCGAGAACTGCAGCGCGCACGGGGCCTCCTCAGGTCGCAAATATTCTATGCGATGTCCCAGATACCATACCGAGGAACCGGGCGCTTCATCGGACGAGCTCGGGGCGCCGGAGGAGTGCAAATGATCATCGACGCGCACAGCCACGTGCTCAGCATCGCTCCCGATCCTGCCTTCACGCTGGCCTACGGGCGTGAGGGATCGCTGTGCATCTACCGCAGCTCCGGCGCTCTTGCCTCGCACCGCATGCCAACGGAACAGGAGTGGGAGGCGCTCGGCTCGACCGAGCGTGGGTGGCCGGTGATCGGACCGGCCGAGTCGCTGCGCGATCACCCCGGCTTCGACAAGGTCGTGGTGCTCGCCATCTCACCGCAGTACCTCGACGGGCGCCTCATCGGGACCGTTGACACCTCGGGATCCCTCGGCGTTGCCGGTCCCGGCGATCCCGAGCGGTGCAACGACTACATCGCCGCGGTGGTCGGGACCGCCCCGGACCGCTTCATCGGTTTCGCATCGGTGAACCCCGCCTTCCGGGGTCCACGGGTCGCGGTGGAAGAGCTCGAGCGGGCGGTCGTCGAGCTCGGCCTTTCGGGGGTGAAGCTCTACCCGATGTACCAGCACTGGGCTCCGAACGACCGCGACCTCGCCTTCCCGCTCTACGACAAGGCGCAAGAGCTCGGCATCCCGGTGATGATCCACCAGGCAGGTTCGACCCGTATCGACGCCAAGCTCGAGCTCGGCCGGCCGGCTCTGCTCGACGACATCGGTCGCCACTTTCGTGACCTCAAGGTGATCATCGCCCACTGCGGCATCCCGTGGCAGGACGAGGCGCTGTTCTTGTTGACCAAGCACCCGAACTTCTACACCGAGCTCTCGTACCTCATCGCCACGCTGACGCGTCGAGACCTGTTCCTTTTCCTCTACCGTTGCGAGCCGGCGTTCGTCCCGCTCGCGAAGGTCTTCTTCGGCAGCGACTACCCCGGCTTTCTCTACGACCCGGTGCTCTTGCTCGACAAGCTGGGCACGGTGAACGAGGAGGCAACGCCGCTCGGGCTGCCGCCGATCAACGACGAGAAGATCGCCGGTTTGATGGGGGACAACTTCGCCGCGGTGATCGGACTGTCGAGCTGACCAGCGATCAGGCGCCCCCGATGTCGCCGAGGACCCGAGCGAAGGCGGCGTTGGCCTCTTTCAGCACGTTCTCCTCGTCGATCGTCTTCAGCTCCCGGCCCTCCATGAGGATCTTGCCGTCGACGATGGTGGTGTCCACACAGCTCCCGTTGGCCGCGAAGACGAGGTGGCTGTAGAGCTGGTCGGCATTGTTCGGGAGCAGCGGCGTGAACATCTCGCTGTTCAAGTCGACGAGGATCAGGTCGGCCTTCTTGTCCACGCTCAGCTCGCCGGTCTCGTGGCCGAGCGCCCGCGAGCCGTTCCGTGTCGCCATCTTCACGACCTCGGGAGCCTGCTGCAAGCTGGCGTCGACACGGTTCGCCCGGTGGACGAGCGAGGCGAACTTCATCACCTCGAACAGGTCAAGGCTGTTGTTGCATTCGGCCGCGTCGTGTCCGAGCCCGACGTTGAGACCGGCCGCCAGCATCTCCGGGAGGCGGGCGATGCCGTTGCCCAGCTTGGCGTTGGACGTTGGGTTGTGGGAGATCTGCGTGCTCGTCTCGCGCATCAGGGCGATCTCGAGATCGGAGAGCCACACGCAATGCGCGGCGATGCAGTTGCGCCCAAGGATGCCAGCGTCGTAGGCGACCTCGGTCGGGCGCCGCCCAAAGCGCTGCTTCGCGTTCTCCACCTCAGACAGCGACTCGTTGAGGTGGATGTGGATCCCGGTTCCGAGATCGTCGGCGAGAAGGCGGGCGTCGCGAAGAAGCTCTTCTGAGGCAAAGGGCAGCCACTCGATGCCGACGTAGACCTCGACCCGTCCGTTCCCGGCGCCGTGCTTGGCCTGGTGGGCGAGCTTGTTGTCCTCCAGGGTGTCAAGACCGTGCTCGGCGTCGGCGACGTCGTTCGAGAGCACGGCCCGGATGCCGATCTCGACCGCCGCATCGGCGAGGGCGTCGAGCTTTCGGTACATGTCGTTGACCGTCGTCACCCCGCAGCGGATCGACTCGGCGTAGCTCGTGAGCGCCGCCCAGTAGGCGGCGTCGTAGTCGAGCGCCTTGATGAGCGGATACCAACAGGTCTCGAGGTATTCCCACAAGGGAAGGTGGTCGCTCCAGCCCTTGCCGAGCGCCGTGTGATAGTGCAGGTCGACGAGGCCGGGGAGCACGGCCTTGTTGGAAGCGTCGATGACCCGAGCGCCCTCACGGGTGGTGCGGGCCGCCACCTCGGTGCTCGGCCCGACGTCGACGATTCGATCGCCCTCCACGACGACGGTCCCCTCGAAGTGGACGTCGCCGGCGTCGTTCATGGTGAGCACGGTGCCGTGCTCGATGATCAGCCGCTCGGCTCGCACCGGGACCGGCGCTCTCAGTGCGACCATACGAGCACGTTGCGGCCGTTCACATCGCGCCGTCGGAGTCGATCGAGCCCTATCCCAACCTCGTCGAGGGAGTAGCGGGTGTCGATCACCGTCTTCAGTCGGCCATCTGCGGCAAGCTGGATCGCCGTCTCGAGGTCGCGACGCGACGCGGCGACCGAGGACATGATGCGAGTCTCGCTGAGGATGAGCTCGACGGGGT
>JAODBN010000380.1 GCA_025463965.1 Acidimicrobiaceae bacterium | reverse complement strand
ACATCGGGCAGCAGCTTCATGATCGAGAGCCCGGTAGTGGACTTTCCGCAGCCAGACTCGCCGACGAGACCGACGCACTCGCCAGCCGCCACCGAGAAGGAGACCCCGTCGACGGCCCCCACCGTCGAGCGGCGAAGCCGGAACTCGGTATGGAGGTCGTCGACCTCCAAAACGAGATCCGTGCTCTGCTCGCGACCGCTCATACAGCCCGTCCTTCCGGAGCGTTTGGCGTTCGGGCCGCGCCGGCCCACGCCATGTTCGTCAAGCCCTTCCGACGGCCCTGGCGGGAGGGCGGAGCGGGATCTTGGAACGCTCCCACCTGCCGCGCTATCGTACCGGCTCATGCCTCAACCTCCCAGCCTCACCCCAGAACAGCGCAAGGCGGCGCTCGAAAAGGCAGCCAAGGCTCGCAAAGAGCGCGCCGAGCTCAAGGACCACCTGAAGACCGGGCGGACCGACCTGAAGAGCCTTCTCTCGCGCGCGGACCAAGACGAAATCGTGGGCAAGATGAAGGTGCTCTCGGTTCTCGAGTCCCTGCCCGGTACGGGCAAGGTCAAGGCCCGCCGCCTAATGGAGCAGGTCGGGATCAGCGAGACCCGTCGGCTCCAAGGGCTCGGCGCCAAGCAGCGGGATTCGCTGCTCGAGGCGGTCGAGCGGCCCTGATCCTCGTTCTGTCCGGTCCCGGTGGGGCCGGTAAGGGAACGGTCATCAGGCGGCTGGTCGAACGCGACGAGCGTCTCTGGCTCTCCCGGTCTTGGACCACCCGGTCCCGGCGCCCGGGAGAGCCGGAGGACGCCTACACCTTCGTTGACCGCCAGACGTTTATCGCCAAGGCGAAGGAGGGTGGCTTCCTCGAGTGGGCCACCGTGCTCGGCGAGTACTACGGCACTCCGCTCCCCGAACCACCAGCCGGCCTGGACGTCGTCCTCGAGATCGACGTGCAGGGCGCCGAGCAGGTGATCGAGCGCTCGAACGGCCAGGTGGTCTTCGTTCTTCTCCTCCCGCCGTCGCTCGAGGAGCAAGAGGCCCGCCTTCGCGGGCGAGGGGACTCCGAGGTGCAGATCCGGCGCCGGGTGGACCTCGGTGCAAAGGAGCTCGAGTCCGGCCGGCACCTGGCCGACGCCGAGGTCGTGAATGACGACGTCGAGCGGGCAGTTGGCGAGCTCGCGGCTATAGTCGAGGCTGCCCGAAAGCGCGAGGCCTGACTTCGCGCGGTCCCCAGCGCCCTTCCGAGGCGACGAGGGCCGGGCGCCCGGATCGGACAGCAGGGGTGACCATGGCAGAGCCGCGTAGCACGATGATCGAGCCGCCCGTCGAGGACCTTCTCGACAAGGTCGACTCGAAGTTCACCCTGGTGACGCTGGCCTCCAAGCGGGGACGCCAGATCAACTCCTACTTCAACAAGCTGGGCGAGGGCCTTGGGGCCATCGTGCCCCCGCAGGTAGCGTCGGTTGCCCGCAAGCCCCTCTCGATCGCGCTCGAGGAGATCGCCGCCGGCAAGGTCCGCGCTGGCATTCCCGTCGACCCCGACGAGGTCACCGAGGTCGACGTCGAGAACCCTGACGAGGGCGTCGCGTTGAACGTGGTCGTCGACGCCGGCGACGAGTCTTCCAGCACCGGCGACACCCCGGCCGAGTAGGCCGGGCCGCCCTCGCTCGAACGCGTCGCCTGTGCCTCGCGGCGAGCGGGACCGGTCGTGACGACCGAAGAAGGATCGGGCCCCGAGCTCGACTCGCTCCGCGGGGCGTTTGTGGTTCTCGGGGTCACTGGGGGCATCGCCGCCTACAAGGCCGTGGAGGTCTGCCGACGTCTCGTCGACGCGGGAGCGCACGTCGCCCCAGTGCTGACCGAGGCGGCGGTGCGGTTCATCGGTCCGGCGACGTTCTCGGCGCTCGCCTCCGAGCCGGCCCAGACCGTGCTTGTCGGAGGCGCCGAGCCCATCCCGCACACGCGGCTCGGGCGTCAGGCCGACCTCGTCGTGGTGGCGCCGGCGACGGCCCGGCTGATCGGCGAATACGCCCAGGGGATCTCCCGTGACCTGCTGGTGGCGACCTTGCTCGCCACCCGTGCACCTGTGCTGTGCTGCCCGGCGATGCACGCCGAGATGTGGGAGCACCCAGCGGTGCAGCACAACCTCGACGTCCTGCGAGCCCGAGGCGTGCACGTCTTGGCGCCGAACCGGGGGCGCCTCGCCGGTGGTGATGTCGGCATGGGGCGGCTCGCCGAGCCGGATCAGATCGTTGCCGCGGCGGCCGCCGTTCTGGCGCGCAACAGCGTCGCCGGCGAGCGACTCGACGGCGTGGCGCACCCAGACCGCCCTAGCGGAGATCTCACCGGGCTCCACGTGCTTGTCACCGCGGGAGGAACCCGTGAGCCGATCGACGCGGTCCGCTACATCGCCAACCGCTCGTCTGGGCGCCAGGGCCACGCCCTCGCGGAGGACGCCCGCGATCGCGGCGCGAGCGTGACCCTCGTGAGCGCTGCCGAGCTCGCTCCGCCCGACGGGGTCCACTACGTGCGCGTGGCCACCGCCGCCGAGCTCGCCGAGGCAGTGCTCGCTCGCGCAGAGGCGTGCGACGTGATCGTGATGGCGGCAGCGGTCGCCGACTTCCGGCCCGCGGCCCCAAAGGCATCGAAGCTCTCCAAACGCGACGGAATACCCGAGCTCGTCCTGGAGCCGACACAGGACGTGCTCGCCGAGCTCGGGCGCCGGCGACGCCCGGGGCAGCTGCTTGTCGGGTTCGCCGCCGAGACGGCAGACCTCGAGGCGCGTGCGAGGGCCAAGCTTGCCGCCAAGGACCTCGACCTCATCGTGGCGAACGACGTCTCGGTCCCCGGAGTCGGCTTCGGCCACGAGACGAACGCCGTCACGCTGATCGATCGCGCCGGCAACGAATTGCCGGTGCCGATGGCGCCGAAGCGTAAGATCGCCGCCGCCGTGTGGGACGCCGTAGTCGGCCTGCGCGCCTCGCTCGGAGTGACCGAGCCCAGCCGAGGAGGCGACGAATGACCGGCTACACCTTCACGTCCGAGTCTGTGACCGAGGGTCATCCCGACAAGATGGCCGACCAGATCTCCGACTCGGTCCTCGACGCCATCCTGGCGGCGGACCCGAACGGGCGGGTGGCCTGCGAGACCCTGCTGACGACGGGTCTCGTCTGCGTGGCCGGTGAGATCACCACGACCAGCTATGTGGACATCCCTCGGCTGGTGCGCCAGACGGTCTGCGATATCGGCTACGACCGCGAGGAGTACGGCTTCGACGGCAACACCTGCGGGGTGATCGTCTCGATCGGAGAGCAGTCACCCGACATCGACCAGGGAGTGTCGCGCGCCCTCGAGCGGCGGACTGGGTCCGGCGGCGAGGACGAGCTCTCCGCCCAGGGTGCCGGCGACCAGGGAATGATGTTCGGCTACGCCTGCGACGAGACCCCGGACCTGATGCCTTTGCCGATCTGGCTGGCCCACCGGCTCGCGCAGCGCCTGTCCGAGGTGCGCAAGGCCAACGTGCTTCCCTACCTGCGGCCCGACGGCAAGACGCAGGTGTCGATCCGCTACGAGGGGGGTCGGCCCGTCCGGCTCGACACCGTCCTCATCTCCACCCAGCACAGGCCCGGGATCGACCTGCAGACGCTGCTGCTGCCAGACCTGATCGACCACGTCATCACCCCGCTGCTGCCGACCGGCATCGAGACAGCGGGCTACCGCGTCCTCGCCAACCCGACCGGGCGCTTCGAGCTCGGCGGCCCCCGGGCTGACGCCGGGCTGACCGGCCGCAAGATCATCGTCGACACCTACGGCGGCGCCGCTCGCCACGGCGGCGGTGCCTTCTCGGGGAAGGACCCCTCCAAGGTCGATCGCTCGGCGGCCTACGCCGCGCGCTGGGTGGCAAAGCACGTCGTGGCGGCAGGCGCCGCCCGGCGCTGCGAGATCCAGGTCGCCTACGCGATCGGGGTGGCGCGGCCAATCTCGCTCATGGTCGAGACCTTCGGCACTGAGGTCGTCGACCCCGAGCGCATCGCCTCGACCATCGACGAGATGTTCGACCTGCGGCCGGCGGCGATCATCGCGGACCTGGACCTTCGTCGCCCGATCTACCGGCGGACCGCGGCGTACGGGCACTTTGGCCGCTCGGAGAAGGAGTTCCCCTGGGAGGCGACCCCCCGGGTCGACGAGCTGCGCAGCGCCCTCGGCTGCTGAGTCCGGGCGCGACTGGGGAAACGGTCTCGGTCCTCCCGGACGTCTCCGGGGTGGACCGCTGCTTCGACTACGCCCTTCCCGAGGCGCTCGCCTCCGCCTGTCCGGTCGGCACCGTGGTCCGCGTCCCGCTGCAGGGGCGCCGGGTGCGCGGATGGGTGGTCGCTCGTCCCGGTGAGGCGCCCCCGGGTGTGGCCCTTCGCGAGGTGCGCGAGGTGCTGGCGCCCGGACCGGCCGCCGAGGTCGTCGACCTGGCCCGCTACGGGGCCTGGCGCTACGCCGGGCGCCTCCGTCCGTTCCTCGTCGCCGCGTCGGCCCGCCGTCTTGTGGACGCCCAGGTCCTTCCCCGCCGAGACGGCACGCGGCCTGCCCTTGCCCCGGGGGTCGACGAGGTGGCCGGCGCGGTGCGCGAGGCCTTGGCTCTGCGCAGCGCCGTGCTCCGGCTGCCACCGGCGAGCGCACGACTGCCGGTGGTCACCGAGGTGCTGGCCGCCCTGACTGCGGGCGACCTGCTGGTGCTCGTGCCCGAGCACCGCGACGTCGAGATGCTGGTCTCACGCCTCGCCCGGCTCCAGGTCGCGACGGCCCGTCACCCCGAACAGTGGGGGGCGGCGGCTGGCGGCGGCCGGGTGGTGGTGGGTACCCGTACTGGCGCGCTCGCCCCGGTTGGCGAGCTCGGCGCCGTCGTGGTCCTCGACGCGCACGCCGAGGCCTACACCGAAGAGCGCGCCCCCACCTGGAACGCGGTGGTGCTCGCTCGCGAGCGCGCCCGGCGTGCGGGGGTGCCCTTCCTCGCCGTTTCCTCGTGCCCGACCCTCGAGCTGCTCGCGGCCGACCCACTCGTGCGGTTGCCGCCTGCGCTCGAGCGCTCGCGTTGGCCGGCCGTCGAGGTCGTCGACCGTCGCGGCGAGGACCCTCGCACGGGCGGCTACTCGCCACGCCTCGCCCCGGCCATTGCTGCGGCGCGCGAGCGCGACCCGACGCGCCCCGTGCTGTGCGTCCTCAACCGCACCGGTCGGGCACGGCGCCTTGCCTGTGCCGCGTGCGGGGAGCTCGCCCGCTGTGAGGCCTGCGGGGCCGCCCTGGCCCAGCTGCAGGCCCCGCTGCCCGGCGCGGCAGGAGTGCTCACCTGCCCGGCATGTGCGCGCGAGCGCCCGGTCGTCTGCGCCGCCTGCGGTGGGGGACGGCTCAAGTTGCTGCGCGTCGGGGTGCTGCGCGCCGGGGAGGAGCTCGCTGCGCTGACCGGCCTCACCGTGGCCACCTGCTCGGGGCCCGACTCGGGCGAGCCCCTGCTCGACACGGCGGTGCTGGTCGGTACCGAGGCCCTGTTGCATCGTGTCGGGCGTTCGCCTCTCGTCGTCTTCTTGGACTTCGACCTCGAACTGCTGGGGTCGCGCCTGCGTGCCGCGGAACACGCGCTCGAGCTGCTCGCTCGCGCCGGCCGTCTCGTCGGCGGCCGGCCCGTGGGGCGCGTGCTCGTGCAAACGAGATGCCCGAGCCACGAGGTGCTGGAGGCTGCCGTCTCGGGAGACCCCGGGCGCTTTGCCGAGCCGGAGGCCGAGCGACGTCGCCTGCTCGGCCTGCCGCCGTTCCGGGCCCTCGCCCTCGTGACCGGCGCCGAGGCGTCGGCGTTCGCCGCCGCCGCGGCCGCCCGGGGAGCCGAGGTCGCCGAGACGGCCCCGGGCCGCTTCCTTCTTCGCTCCAGCGGGGACTACCAGCTGGCGCAGCTCCTGGAGCGGCCAAGCGAGGGTCCCTACGACGTCCGGGTAGAGGTGGATCCACTGCGCCTGTGACGCCCGGCGAGACCGCCGCGGCGCGCCACGCGGCCTGGCGTGGCGTCATGTCCGGCCGGTTGCCGGGCGGACTCGCTCGGGCGCTGAGCTGCTATCCTGCCCTTGTCGGCTCGCGCCGGCCCGTCCGGGCAACCCGCCCGATCGGATCCGTACGCCGCCCGGGCGCTCTGCCTGAGCCGGCGAATCGAACCAGAAGGTCTGCGTCCCGCATGCCCGACAAGACGGCGACGATCGCCACCTACCGGCTCCACGAGACGGACACCGGCTCGCCCGAGGTCCAGGTTGCCATCCTCACGGAGCGCATCAACCACCTCACCGAGCACCTCCGGAGCCACCGCGGGGACCATCACACGCGCCGCGGCCTCATGAAGCTCATCGGCCACCGCCGTCGCCTTCTGGACTACGTCCGCAAGAACGACGTGGGGCGCTACCGCGACCTCATCGCGAGGCTCGGCATTCGCCGCTAGCCGGACGAAGCCGCCCCGCCGGCTTCCGGCGAGGCGGGGCCGGCCAGCGCCGTAGGCGTCAGTCGGCCAACCATCGCGGGAGCCGGGGAGGCCCGGGTCCCGCACCCACACGGCGTCCGCAAGCTGCCAGCTGCCAGTCGCCGAGTCCCCGGGAAGGCTCGGGTGCTCGACGACTGGGAACTGGCCGGGCCGGGCGCCTCGACAAACGAGGAGTGTCATGGCGGATGCCATCACCGTCTCGGCCCCCATCAGTGGGACCGACCGCACCCTGTCCATCGAGACCGGCAAGCTTGCCGGTCAAGCCGACGGGGCCGTCGTCGTCAGAATCGGCGACACCATCGTTCTGGTCACCGCGACCGCCAACCGCAAGGTCCGCGAGGGTCAGGACTTCTTCCCGCTCACCGTCGACATCGAAGAGCGGATGTACGCCGCCGGGAAGATTCCCGGCTCCTTCTTCCGTCGGGAGGGCCGCGCCACTGACCAGGCGACCCTCACCGCCCGCCTGATCGACCGGCCGCTTCGCCCGTCGTTCCCCGAAGGGTTCCGCAACGAGGTGCATGTCGTCGGCACTGTGCTGGCCGCGGACCAGTCGAACCCGCACGACGTGATTGCGATCAACGGCGCCTCGGCGGCGCTGATGCTGTCGGGGATCCCCTTCGAGGGTCCGATCGGTGCCGTGCGCGTCGCCTACTCGACCGACGGTGCCTGGCTGCCGTACCCCACCTACGAGCAGGGTGACGAGTCCACCTTCGAGCTCGTCGTCGCTGGGCGCGCGCTATCTGACGCTCCCGACGCCGACATCGCGATCATGATGGTCGAGGCCGGTGGCAGCGAGAAGGCCTGACAGTACTACCAAGACGGTGCGCCGAAGGTGACCGAGGAAGTCATCGCCGGTGGCCTCGAGGCGGCCAAGACCTGGATCCGCGAGTCCATCGCCGCGCAGCGCGAGCTCGTGGCCAAGGCCGGCGCCAAGCCGCCGATCGCCTACGAGACCTTCGTCGACTACGCCCCCGAGGTGTACGAGCGGGTGGTCGAGGTCGGCGCCGATGCCATCGCCAAGGCCAACGCCATCACCGCCAAGACCCAGCGCAGCGACGCGCTCTCGGCCGCGGCGGACGAGATTCTGGCGAAGCTCGGCAACGAGTTCGAGGGCCGCGAGCGCGAGGTTCGTGCGGCGGTTCGCTCCTTCACCAAGCAGGTCGTGCGGCGCCGCATCGTCGAGGAGGGCGTCCGCATCGACGGCCGTGGGCCGGCCGACATCCGGCCGCTCTCGGCAGAGGTCGGCGTGCTGCCCGGCGTGCACGGCTCGGGCCTGTTCCAGCGGGGCGACACCCAGGTGCTGAACATCACCACGCTCGGCATGCCCCGGATGAACCAGTTGCTCGACACCATCGGTCCCGACAACACCAAGCGCTACATCCACCACTACAACTTCCCGCCCTACTCGACGGGCGAGACGGGGTTCATGCGCGGCCCGAAGCGTCGCGAGATCGGCCACGGCCTGCTCGCCGAGCGGGCGCTGCTGCCGGTGATCCCGTCCGAGGAAGAGTTCCCCTACACCCTGCGCCTCGTGTCCGAGGTGCTGTCCTCGAACGGTTCCACCTCGATGGCCTCGGTCTGTGGGTCCACGCTCTCCCTCATGGACGCAGGGGTGCCGATCAAGGCGCCGGTGGCCGGCATCGCGATGGGCCTCGTCTTCGCCGAGGGTCGCTACACCACCCTCACCGACATCCTCGGGGCCGAGGACGCCTTCGGCGACATGGACTTCAAGGTTGCCGGCACCCGTGACTTCGTCACCGCGCTGCAGCTGGACACGAAGATCGACGGGCTCCCCGCCGACGTGCTTGCCCAGGCTCTCCAGCAGGCCCGCGACGCCCGAGAGGTGATCCTCGACGTGATCGCCCAGGCGATCGCCGAGCCAGCCGCCGATGTGAAGCCGTACGCGCCGAAGATCGTCAGCTTCGAGATTCCTCTCGACAAGATCGGCGAGGTGATCGGCCCGAAGGGCAAGGTCATCAACACCCTCCAGCAGGAGACCGGCGCCGACATCAACGTCGACGACGACGGCACCGTCGGTCGGGTCACGATCGGGGCGAAGGAGTCGACGGCCGTCGACGAGGCGAGGCGCCGGATCAGCCTCATCCTCGACCCTCCAACCGCAGAGGTCGGCAAGGTCTACCCGGGCAAGGTGGTCAACATCACCAAGTTCGGCGCCTTCGTCAACGTCCTGCCGGGCCGCGACGGGCTGCTGCACATCTCCCGCATGGGGGCTGGGCGGCGGGTCGAGCGGGTCGAGGACGTCCTCGAGCTCGGGCAGGCCGTGGACGTGATCGTCGACGACATCGACCCCCAGGGCAAGGTCTCGCTCTCGATGGTCGACGAGAACGGCGAGCGCATCGGCGGCTCGAAGGAGTCCCGCGAGCAGTCCCCGTCCGGCGAGGGAACGGCTCCGGCTCCGGCCGCGGCCGCCCCCGCGGCGAGCGGTGCCGGGCGGCGCCCGTCCTTCGAGGACGAGTTCGCCGTCGAGCTCGAGCGTGACTTCGGCGAGCTTGGGCCGTCCGAGCCCACCCGCGCCGCCGCCCCACGACCCGAGCGTGGCCCGCGTCGGCGCAGCGGCCCGCGGCGCTGAGCATGCACCTCTTGTCGATCATCGGGGCGGCGACGCCCCGGTGATCGAGATCACCCAGCTCGAGTGCGGCATCCGCCTCGTCACTGAGACGATGCCTGTCCGTTCGGCCTGCCTCGGGTTCTGGGTGGGGACCGGCTCGCGCGACGAGACCGAAGAGCAGGCGGGGATCTCCCACTTCCTCGAGCACCTGCTTTTCAAGGGCACCCCGACGCGCTCTGCCCGTGCCATCGCCGAGGCGATGGACGCCGTCGGCGGCGACATGAACGCGTTCACGACGAAGGAGTACACCGCCTTCTACGTGCGCACGCTTGCCGAGGACCTGCCGCTCGGACTGGACATCCTCGGCGAGATCATGACGGTCCCGGCGCTTCGTCCCGAAGAGGTCGACGCCGAGCGCCAGGTGATCCTCGAGGAGGTGCTCATGCACCTCGACGAGCCGGCGGACGTCGTCCAGGAGCGCTTTGCCGAGGCGATCTTCCCCGACCACCCGCTCGGGCGCGAGGTCCTCGGACTTCCCGAGGTGATCACCTCGGTCGGCGTGCCCGCCATCCGCTCGTTCTTCGAGGAGCACTACCGGCCGGCCAACATCGTGGTCGCCGCCGCAGGCGACGTCGACCACCGAGTGCTCGCCGAGCGCCTCGAGGAGCGCTTCGCGGGAAGCCCGATCGGAGCCCCGCCCAAGCGTGAGGCTCCGGGGCCGCGCGTGCGGCGCCTCGACGTCACGACCCGCGACACCGAGCAGGCGCACCTCGTCCTCGGGGTGCGCGGCCCGGAGCGCTCTTCACCGGAGCGCTACGCCCTCTCCCTGCTCAACCACAGCCTCGGTGGCGGTATCTCGTCGCGTCTGTTCCAGAAGATCCGCGAGGAGCGTGGCCTTGCGTACTCGGTCGTCTCCGAGCGGGTGGGCTACGCCGATGCTGGTGCTCTCGCCGTCTCGGTCGGCACCGCCCCCGAGCGGGCGACCGAGGTGCTGGAGCTCGTGGTGGCCGAGCTCGACGACATGGCGAGCAACGGGACGACGGAGGCCGAGCTGACGCTCGCCAAGGCTCATCTGCGAGCCGACACCCTGCTCAGCTTGGAGGACTCCGGAGCACGCATGTCCCGCATCGGGGCGAGCCTGTTGTTGCACGGAGAGGTGTTGAGCGTGGAGGAGATCACCTCCCGGGTCGATGCCGTCACCGACGAGGACGTCGCGTCGATCGCTGCCCGGTTGCTCAGCGCCGAGCGCGTCCTTGCTGCCGTGGGTCCGTTCACCCCCGAGGAGCTGGCGGCCGCCGGCTTTTGAGCCTGCGGCCGCTCGCCGCCGCCGCTCAGCGCGAGCTGGCGACGCGCCCGGCGGGCAAAGACTCGACTTCGACGACTCGGTCGACGGTCACGGCCTCGAGTAGGCGACGGTCGTGGCTGACGAGCAGGAGCGTCCCGGCGTAGCTCGACAGGGCCTGTTCGATCTGCTCGATCGCCTCGAGGTCGAGGTGGTTGGTCGGCTCATCGAGCACGAGCAGGTTGACCCCCCTCGCTTGGAAGGTCGCGAGCTCGGCTCGGGTCCGCTCGCCCGGAGAGCAGGAGGCGGCGTCCCGACCCACGTGCTCGGCCCCGAGGCCGAACTTCGCGAGCAGCGAGCGGGCGGGCGCCAGCTCGAGCCCGGTTCGGCCGATGAAGGCGTCGAGGAGCGTGCCTCCGCTGAGCGCGGACCGGTCCTGGCCGAGTCGCCCCACCACCACGCTCGGCCCGAGCGTCTGGCGTCCCTCCACGAGGGCGAGCTCGCCGAGCAGGCCCTGCAAGAGGGTGGTCTTGCCCGAACCGTTGGCGCCGGTGAGCAGCAGACGCTCCGCCCAGGACAGCTCCAGGTCGACCGGTCCGAGGCGGAAGTCGCCCCGCTGCATCACCGCATCCTCGAGACGGGCCACCACTGCGCCGGAGCGCTCCGCTAGCTCGATCGAAAAATGCAGCTCCCAGGCCTCGAAGGGCTTCTCGACCTCTTCCAGGCGGTCGATCGCCCGCTCCGTCCGGCGCGCCCGCTGGGCGAGCTTCTCGGTGCGGTTCACCCGAAAGCCGCGCTGCGCCTTGTCACCGTCGCTGGGCGCGGTCTTCTCCCGCCGCACCGCGGAGGTCGCCCACTCGCGCTCTTGACGCGCCCGACTCGCCAGATCCGAACGGCGCTGGCGGTAGAGGTCGTGGGCCTCCTCGGCGTGCTGGCGGGCGATCGCACGCTCCTCGCGGTAGGCGGTCCAGCCGCCTTCGTAGAGATGGCCGGTGCCGTCGTGGGGGTCGATCTCGAGAACGGAGGTCACCGTGGCATCGAGGAACGAGCGGTCGTGGGAGACGAGCACCGTCGCACCCCGGCGCTCGGCCACGAACGCCTCGAGGCGCGCCAGGCCGTCGAAGTCGAGGTCGTTGGTGGGCTCGTCGAGGAGCAGCACGTCGAAGCGCCCGAGCAGCACGCCGGCGAGAGACAGCCGCGCCGCTTGGCCGCCGGAGAGCCCCGTGGTCGGCAGGTCCAGCACTGCATCGGAGAGCCCCAGGTCGGCAAGGACCGAGACCGTCCTCGCCTCGAGGCTGTCCAGCCCGAGGGCGGTCCATGCCTCGAGTGCGTCCGCGTAGCGGTCCATGGCGGCCTCGCCTCCCGCGGCCAAGCCTGCGGCGGCAGCCTCCAGCTCTTGATCTGCTGCCAAGGCACCGGTTCGGCGGGCGAGCTCCTGGCGCCCGGTCTCGCCGACCTTGCGCTCGGGTTCCTGGGCCAGCAGACCGACCGTCGCACGCGCCGGGAGGCGATCCACCCGGCCGCCATCGGGTGGGATGAGCCCGGCCAATGCCTGAAGCAGGGTCGACTTGCCCGCGCCGTTCGGCCCGACCACACCGAGACGGGTGCCCGGGCCGACCGTGCACGAGACATCGGCGAGCACGGTGCGGATGCCGCGCTCGATGCGCAGATGCTGGGCGACGAGGGTCGCCTGGACGAGTGGTGCGGGCACGAGAACCTCCGGGGACGTCGGGCGTGGACAAGAACCCCGGATCAGCGCACCTCGCAAGGCTAGCGGCGCGGATCGGGGGCCGGCTCGCTGACTTCGCTCGGCAGCCGAAGCTCAAGTCAGGCCGGCTCGGCCCCAGTCCCTACCCAGCCGAGGACCCCCTCGGCGGCGGTTAGTTACCCAGGATGCCGGGTGGCTCGGGGCTGTGCGGGGTGAGCGGCTCGGCGTTCACCTCAGCCTCAGCGGCGAGCAG
>JAODBN010000378.1 GCA_025463965.1 Acidimicrobiaceae bacterium | reverse complement strand
TCATCCCCCCTCTCGAGGCGCGCCGCCAGCTCCTCGACCCGGGCCGCACCTGCCAGCACGCGCGCTGCCACCGCGGCCAACGCGGCGACGCGCTCGACCTGGTTCTCGCGGGCGTCGGCGGCCATCGCCGCGAAGCCGGCCTCGTCGAAGGCCGGCCCTCCGTGGGCGGCGATGATCTCGTCTCCCACCGCGACGGCGCAGTCGGCCAGCAGGGCGGCGAGCGGAGTCGGCGAACGGGCGAGCGTCAGCTTGGTCTCGTTGGTCAACCGCCGCTGCAGGTGGGCGGTGGGAAGTGGGGCGACGAGGGAGAGGAGGCGGCGCGTCCCCTCCCACATCGAATCGCGCTGCGCGCCGGCGCTCTCGAGCAGGACGACGCCGACCGAGTCGAACTCGTCGACGAGCGCGGGGTAACCGAGGACCCCGTCGCGCTCGACGCGCCGGGGCAGCTCGCCGAAGAGCCACTGCGTGGCGCCGTGGCGCTCGAGGTCGGGCACGGCCCGGGCGATCGCCCCCCGGATCTCGCCGCCGAGGCGAAGGCGCAACAGGTCGAGGTCGTGGGCGCGCCCGAGCACCCGCCCGTCCTCGTCGAGCACCTCGAAGGCCATGCGCAGGTGAGGGGCTAGCGAGTCGAGGTCGAACTGATCAGGGGTCACCGGCGCGGCACGAAGGCGCGCCAGGCGCTGTGCCACGACCGAGACCAGTGGCCCGTCGTCGGGTCCGCTCGTTGCCAGCACCTCCGCCGCGGTGTCCGCCGCGGGGACGAGCGAGCGGCGCACCGCCTTTGGGAGGGAGCGGATCAGGCCGGCGACGAGCTCGAAGCGAAGGCCGGGCACGTGCCAGTCGAAGCCCTCGGCCCGGACCCGGTTCAACACCGGGAGCGGAATCTGCACGGTCACGCCGTCGTCGGCCTCTCCCGGCGCCCAGCGGTAGCGCAAGGCCAGCTCCAGATCGCCCTGGACCCAGCGAGTCGGGTAAGCCGAGACGTCGACGGCGCCGGCCGCTGGGTCGAGCAGGACGCGGAAGGGAACGTCCAACAGCGCGGGATCGCTCCGGGAGGCGCCCTTCCACCACTTCTCGAAGCGCCGCCCGCTCGTGATCTCGGCAGGTACCCGTGCGTCGTAGAACTCGAACAGCGCCTCGTCGCCGGCGAGCAGGTTCGGGCGCCGCAAGCGCTCCTCGAGCGAGCGCACCTGGCTGACCCGGGCGCGGTTGTGCTCCAAGAAGGCGAGCTCGACCGGCCACTGCCCCTCGACGAGCGCCCGCTGGACGAAGAGCTGGCGCGCCGCCACCGGGTCCACCCGGGCGAGGCTGGTGCGCCGTCCGGTGACGATGGGCAGGCCGTAGAGGGTGACGCGCTCGTCGACCATCGCCTCGCCACGCTCGGGGTCCCACCACGGCTCGGAGTAGCTGCGCCGAACGAGGTGGGCACCGAGGCGCTCGGCCCACGCCGGGTCGATGCGTGCGACGGTTCGCGCCCAGGTCCGCTCGGTCTCCACGAGCGCCCCCGCCATCGCCCAGGGCGGCTGGCGCTTAGCCAGCACCGACCCCCGGCCGATCTGCCAGCGCGTGTTGCGCGCACCCTGGTAGTCGCCGCCCACCCGGTCGCGCAGGCCGATCTGGGACAGCAGCCCGGCGAGGACGGCCTGATGGACCTGCTCGGGCCGGGCGGGCTCGGTGCTCGCGTGCACCCCCTGGGAGCGGTAGACCCGGCGAACCTGCCCGGCGACGTCCTGCCACTCCCGGATCCGCAGCACGTTCAGGTACTCCGCCCGGCAGCGCTTGCGGAACTGGTTCCCCGACAGCTCGCCCTGCAGCTCGGCGAGGTAGTCCCACAGCCGCACGAATCCGAGGAAGTCGGACTCGGGCACGGCAAAGCGTCGGTGGAGCTCGTCGGCGGCCTGGGCCTTCTCCATCGGCCGCTCCCTCGGATCCTGCACCGAGAGTGCGGCGGCGATGATCGTCACCTCTCGCAGGCAGCCGCGCGCTTCGGCCTCCAGCACCATGCGGGCGAGGCGCGGGTCGAGGGGCAGCTCGGCGAGGCGCCGCCCGGTGGGCGTCAGCCGTGGCCGCCCGTCGCGGCGCTCGAACGCGCCCAGCTCCTCGAGCAGGGCGCGTCCGTCGGCGACGCTGCGGCGGTCGGGCGGCTCGATGAAGGGGAACGCCTCCACCTCACCGAGCCCGATGGCAGCCATCTGCAAGATGACCGAGGCCAGGTTCGTGCGCAGGATCTCCGGGTCGGTGAACTCGGGTCGGGACTCGTAGTCCTCCTCGGAGTAGAGCCGGATGCAGATGCCCGGGGCCACCCGGCCGCAGCGGCCGGCCCGCTGGTTGGCGGAGGCCTGCGAGATGGGCTCGATGGGGAGGCGTTGGACCTTGGTCCGGTGGCTGTAGCGCGAGATGCGCGCGAGGCCCGTGTCCACGACCGACCGGATGCCTGGAACCGTCAGCGAGGTCTCCGCGACGTTCGTGGCGAGCACGACTCTGCGGCCGCGGTGCGGGCGGAACACCCGGTGCTGTTCGGCGGCCGACAGGCGCGCGTAGAGCGGGAGGATCTCGACGCCCTCGGGGCCCCCGCTGCGCAGCGCGTCCGCTGCGTCGCGGATGTCGCGTTCGCCGGGCAAGAAGACGAGGACGTCGCCCGGACCCTCGGCCACGAGCTCTGCCACCGCGGCGCAGACCGCCTGGTTGAGGTCGCGGTCGCGGTCCTCGCCACCTTCCTCGCGAACGGGGCGGTAGCGGATCTCGACGGGATAGGTCCGGCCGGAGACCTCGACCACCGGTGCGGAGAAGTGCTCGGCGAAGCGGGCGGTGTCGATGGTGGCCGAGGTGATGATCACCTTGAGGTCGGGCCGACGGGGGAGCAGCTGGGTGAGGTAGCCGAGCAGGAAGTCGATGTTGAGGCTGCGCTCGTGTGCCTCGTCGACGATGATCGTGTCGTAGGCGCTGAGCAGCGGGTCGCGGCGCGTCTCGGCGAGCAGGATGCCGTCGGTCATCACCTTCACGAGGCTCGTGTCGCTCACGACGTCGGTGAAGCGCACCGAGTAGCCGATGGCCCCCCCGAGCGGGACGCTCAGCTCGTCGGCGAGACGCTCGGCGACCGTCCGGGCCGCGAGCCGACGCGGCTGGGTGTGGCCGATCATCCCGTCGACCCCGCGGCCGAGCTCGAGGCACATCTTCGGGATCTGGGTGGTCTTTCCCGAGCCCGTCTCCCCGGCGACCACGACGACCTGGTGCTTGGAGATCGCCTCAATGATCTCGTCGCGCCGGGCGCTCACCGGCAGGTCGTCCGGGTAGCTGATCTCCGGGACGTTCGCCGCCCGACTGGCGCGGCGGGCCTCGGCCTCCTCGATCGCTCGGGCGATGCCGGCGAGGTCTTGCGCTGCGCGCTCGTCGCCGCGCCGGGTGGCGCGCTCGAGGCGCCGACCCAGGCGGTCCCGGTCCCGAATCGTGAGACCGCCAAGGCGGTCGGCCAAAGAGTCAGAGAGCGCGCTCACGAGCCCTCCAGTATTCCGTCGAGGGCCGGGCGCCCGTCCGCTCGGGCCGGCGAGTCGCGCTAGCGCCTGGCCGAGCCGGCAGGCCCCCCGACGGAGGCGGGCACGGCTGGCTCCTCCTCGTCGTAGTCGATGGCGAGCAGCGAACGGATCTCGGCGATGCGGGCGGCGAGCGCCTGGTGGTCGGTGGCGTAGCCGCGCACGGTCAGGACCTGGGAGTCGGTGCCGTCGCGCCAGTCGACCGGCTCACCGGGACCACAGCGCAGGCTCACGCTGTCGACCCCGTCGAGCGCGCCGATCTCCTCGACGCCCGCGACCGAGCGCACCCGGCGCGCGGCCATCGGAGGTTGCACCATGAGCCAGAACCCGACGCCCGTGGTGGCGACCGGCCCGTCGATCGACACCCGCTCGCCCGCCGCTACCTGACAGGCCACGTGGAAGAGGTTCACCGGCGACACGCGCTGGAGGACGAATGGCGGTCTGCCCCCGAGCCTCCCGTTGACCTCCACCAGGCGCGGCCCGTCGGGGGTGAGCTTGATCTCGGTGTGGATCACCGCGTTCTCGATGCCGAGGGCGGCCACGCTCGCGTGCACCATCTCGAGGATCGGCCGGCGAAGCTTCGGCGAGACGATCGCCGGGAGGAAGTTCCCGCTCTCCCGAAACGGCGGGGCCAGCGGAAATCGCCCGGTCAGGGCCACGTTGCTGACCTTTTTCGCACTGACGACGCTTTCCACCGACAGGTAGCTGGCGAACCAGCCGCGCGACCCCGGGTCGTCGGGGAGGTACTCCTCGATGAGGCAGCCGTCGCGGCTGGTGTCGCTCTCGAGCGCGCTGGCGAGGTCGTCCGGGCCGTTGAGGTGCAGGATTCCACGGCTGCCGCTGCCCTCGGCCGGCTTGATGACCGACGGGTAGGAGATCTCGGCGGCGAGCTTGGTGGCAGCGTCGTCGCTGAACCCGCTCCCTAGGACCCAAAAGCGCGGGCCGGGCACCCCGGCGCGGGCCAGCGCGGCCCGCTGGAGCCGTTTGTCGACAAGGGTCCGGGCGACGTCGGGGGAGTGGTAGACCAGCCCCAGTCGCTCGGCGAGGTCCGCCGCGGTGCGCACGTGGTCGTCGACGAACGAGACCACTCCGTCCGGCCGCTGCTCGGCCAGCCTCGTCGCCTTGGCGTCGAGGTCGAGGCCTTCGGTCTCGACGACCGTGCCGAGGCGGCGCATCCATCGCATCGCCGAGTCAACGCGGGACAATTCGTCGTCGACGACCCACACCAGCTCCGCGGTTCCTTCCAGCGCCTGGAAGAGCGCCAGCGGGGAAAAGGACCGGGCGTGGTGCAGGACGGCGATTCGGGGAGGGATCTAGAGCTCCTTCATCACTAACAGTGCCTGGGCGGTTGCTTCCAGTGCTCGATCATTGTTCACCATCAGCGGCGCTGCCGCGGCGTCCCGCATAATCCGACCCATGCTGGTCTGCGAGCCGTTCTCGTAGCCCCCCAGTCCGCAGATCCCCATAGCCCGCTGTGCGATGTCGAGCACAAGGGTGGACGAGGAGAGCTTGACGTTGTCCATCCGGGAGGAGAACTGGAAGGTCGCGACCTCGGGTGAGTCCTTGGACCGGTCGTATGCGGCGGCGCCACCGGCGAGCACCTCGCGCATCTGGTGGAGCAGGACGCCGAGCTCGGCGAGGCGAAACGCGCCTCGCAGGCTGGGCTCAGCGCCGCTCATGCGCTCTTTGCGTGCCTTGGAGCGCACCGACGAGTGCGCTCGCTGGCCGGCGGCCTCGGCGAGCCCCCACCACACCGAGCTCAAGAGCACGGCGCTCGTCGGCAGCGACGTCCGCATGAAGGCGTCCGCGTAGTCGCTGACGACCATCTCGGGCGGCACCTCGGCCACGAGGTGGCAGGGTCGGCTGCGGGTTCCCCGCAGTCCCAAGGTGTCCCACTCACCGGTCGGGTCGAGCTCGAGCGACGGCGGCAGGCACACGGCTAGTACTTGGTCGTTGGCCCTGCTCTCCGGTCCCCTCCGGGCGGTGGCCACCACCCCGTCGGCGAACTCGCCGTAGGAGACGGTGGACGCCTGCTTGTCGAGGCGGAAACCGCCCTCGGTCGGCTCGAGCGCGCACAGACTGCTGCGCCGCTCCCCGCCGAGCCCGACCTCGCTGTTGGCGCTGGCCAACAAGAGCTCCCCGCTGAGCAAGCGGGGAGCGAGCGCGACGCGCGCCTCGTTCGTCGCGTGGCGCATCAGGGTGGCCACCTGGATCTGGTGCATCGCGAGCACGAGCGCGCTCGAGGCGCAGTACTGGGCGAGGGCCGAGACCGCCTGGGACATCTCCTGGAGGGAGGCCTCCGGACCGCCGAGCTCGTGCGGGACCAGCGCTCCGAGGAGCCCCGAGCTGCGCAGCCCGGCGACCGTTTCCGAAGGGAAGCGGCTATCACGGTCCACGACTTCCGCGCAGCGCCCGGCGACCTCCTCGCCGATCCGTCTCGCCGAAGCGACGACGTCGTCGGCTCTCGGCATAGTCAACAATTCCATCGGGTCTCCCACCAGTGCGTCATCCTTCGAGGCGGGCGAGAGGTCGGACCGACGCCAGCGGGCGGCCCCTGGGCTGGTTGCCCGGGCCCGCGGGCTACCGCAAACCATCCACTCCTGCCCGAGTTGCCGCCCGCCAGTGCCGCTGTCCGGCATGGGGCTCGACGGTCAGCTGCGCTGTACCCCGGATTCGGGTCCGCCATGCGGCTTTGGCGCGCAGTCGCGGGGATCCGGGGCCACCCGCCGCGCTCCGCGGTCGCCGGTCACGGTGCGGCGCCGCGGGCGCCGGGTGGGAGCGGCGCTAGTCCCGCGATCGGGCGAAGGAGCCGAGCCCGTGCGGCTCGCGGTCGGGGGCCTCCGGTCGCTCCCGGCCCTCTTCGGGATAGCTCATCGGCGGCTGCGCGGGCCCGGGCCCGGTGCCGACGTCGATGTCGATGCTCAGTCGGTCGGTCCGCACCCACGCTCGGTAGCAGTCGACGGCCCGTAGGTTGGCGTCCCACGACACCGAGTGGATGGCAACCACCGGGGCCGACGGCTCGACCTCCAGCAGGGCGCCGAGGCGCTCGCCGGCACGGATCGCCTCGAGGGTCCGCCGAGCGCCGGCGATCTCGATCCCCATCTTGTTCTTCAGGCGCTGGTAGAGCGACTCACTCGGGTCGGTCATGGAGACGAGCGCGTCGGCGAATCGCAGCGGTAGGTAGTTCTCGACGAACAGGGCGACCTCCCCGTCGATCCGGCGAACGCGCTCCAGGTTGATGCCCTCGGTCCGGGGCAGCCCGAGCGCCTCGCTGGCCCAGCTCGGAAGGGGAGCGCGCTCGAGGCGGAGGATCGAGGAGGACACCGACCGCCCGAGACGGCCGGTCTCGTCCTCGTAGAACCCGTCGGCCGACTGCAGGAGCCACGACCGACGCTGGGACGCCGCCACGAAGCTGCCCCGACCCTTTTGGCGCCGGATCAGCCCCTCCTGCTCGAGGCGCGAGAGGGCCTGTCGCACCGTCGTGCGAGACAGCTCGAAATGGCCGCACAGCTCGGACTCCGAGGGCATGCGCGCGCCCGCCTCCCAGCGCTGATGGGTGATCTCCTGCTCGAGGATCTCGGCCAGCTGGAAGTAAAAGGGGATCGGCGAGGAGCGGTCGATCTCGGATTTTGGTAGCTCTGCCACCTCGAGCCCGTTCCTTGGAAGCATTGATGCGCCTGTTCCGCCAAATCTAGTCCGTCGGCTGGGCGCCCTCGTCATGGTCGCGCCACGAGTCGGCTCGCGCCTGGCGCCCTCACGGCACGAGCGCGCTCACCCGCTCCTCAAAGCGGGCAATCTCGGCCGATCCGTCGAGGACGCCGATCTCGAGCCGGTAACGACGGGACTCGCCCGGCTGCAGCCACTGGAGCTCACCGCGCTCTTCGGCGTCGAATCGCCCCGCGTCCCGGTTGGTCGTCGGCTCGAGGGCGACCCCGTAGGTGCCCTCGCCGAGCATCCGCCACAGCGTGTGGAACGGCATCGTTCGGGCGTCGTAGAGCTGGTAGACGCCGAGCTCGATGGCGTCGTTCACGAGCGCGACGGGAGCGGTGCCGTCCGGCTCTTGACGTACCGCGTGCTCATAGCACTCCTCCTTGCACCCGCGTCGAGGGGCGGACATCACCCGGTAGTCCCCGGGTGGGTAGTCGTCGCCGGTAGGGGTGCCGGGGGGCGCCGGTATCAGCAGTCGCGATCCCTCGTCGAGCACCGGGTAGCCGACGTTGACGTGGTAGAGGAGCATGTGGGTGACCGGGTCGTAGCCGACGTTCGACACCTCGTCGGAGATCCGCATGGCGGTACCCGAGAGGCTCACCTCGATCCGCCGGCGGATCTCCATCGCCTCGCCGAACACCGCGGCCTGACGCACGAGGCCCTCCGCCCACAACGTGCACTCGTCGCCATCCCAGCGCTCGCCGTAGCCGACGAGCTGCGCGGGGAGCATGCCGATCCGTCCGTGCAGGCCGTACTCGACCTCGGTCTGCACGTCCTGGTGGAACTGCTCGGCGGAGTCGAAGCCGCCGAGCAGGGTGTGATCGAGACCGCAGGTGACCAGCATGCCGCCACCCCAGCTCCGGAACCACCCAAGTCCCATGGGCTCCGCGTACCACGGGCCGACCGTGCCGGTGCTCGACAGCCACGTGAGCGAGCGCCCCCGGAACTCGCAGCGGCCGACGTCAAAGGCCCGGTCGACCGCGACGTCGAAGGAGAGCCCGGTGGCCGTGCGGAACTCGAGCAGGCGCACTCCCCGGCCGATTCCGTCCTCGAGCGTGACAAGACGTACCCCGCCGACCTGCTCGAGTCGACCGACTCGTCGCAGCAGCTCGCTTCGCGAGGGCGGGCTCACGCCCGTCGCCCGGCTCCCGGCGTGTGGTGATTCCGGCGCTGGCATGTCACAAGATAGCGATCGGGTTGAACGGGGAGCCGGTCGCGCCCGGGATGCGCAACGGAGCGGCGACGACGAGCACCTCCCAGCGCTGCTCCTCGGCGCAGAGCGCGGCGAGGTCCTCGAGGTTGAGGCTGTCGCTCGCCATCATCCCCATGGCGGTGATCTGCAACGGATGGATGGGATAGGGAACGCCCTCGACCGAGCTCGGCACGGCCTCCCCGTCGCCGTCGGGGAGAAAGCCGGCCACCCGGCGCTCGTGGAGCAAGGGAATGGCGTCGACATGCAGGCCGGCCTTGCCCTCGCCTTCGTAGCCGTTGTCCCACGGGCCGAGCGCCAAGCGCCGGGCGTGATGGCCGGTGCGGAAGATGAACAGGTCGCCCTCCTCGAGGCGCACGCGCTGTTCCTTCTCGGCGGCCTCGAGCTCAACCCTCGTGACCGCTGTGCCCGGCTCAAGCCAAGGAACGCCTCGCAGACGCGGGATGTCGAGAAGGACTCCTCGCCCGACGATGCCGTTCGCGTAGTTCGCGATGTCCAGCGCGCTCGCTCCCGAGGTGGTCACGGCGCTCGCCGGGCGGCCGTTGTAGAGCTGGCCCCGGTAGGCGATGTGGCAGAGCGCGTCGATGTGGGAGTGGCAATCGCCGTGGAACTGCATGCCGATGAAATCGGTGGCGAACTGGACCTGTGAGGACCCGGCGTCCGTGTCGTAGCCGGTCGCCATGTAGTGCAGCGCCGGGTTCGGGTTGTCCGGCCCGGCAACCTTGTTCACCGGCAATGAGAGCGAGACAGAGCGCCCCGAGCGCACAAGCCCCGCGGCGCGCCGGATCTGGTCGGGCCCGATGTAGTTGAGCGTCCCGAAGACGTCGTCGTCTCCCCAGGTGCCCCAATTCTTCACGGACTCGAACAGCGAGTCGAACTGCTCTCGCGTGTATAGGGCGGCAGGGGACGCCTCGAGCATGGCGCTCTCGGCGTCCCCTGCAGTACTGCCCGACGGCACGCTCAGCTGCCCTCCACGGTCTCAGGCTCGAGGTAGCGAGCCGCCTCTCCGGAGTCCTCTTCGCCGAGGGCCTTGCCCGCCACCGTCAGCCACTGCTCGCGCCGTCCCGCACGCATTGCCAGCAGCACGACGACCCCGATCGCGAGCCAGATACCGTCGATGACCGGCGACCAGTTGTCCGGGCTCGCCGGGAAGGGCTGGAACGACTTGACGACCGCATAGACGAGCGCGGCGCTCGAGATGACCGGAAAGATGAGGTGCCACAAGACGTTGAACTCCTGCCGGCGGGTCCGCCAGTACAGGAGGAAGCAGGCGAGATTCCCCATCACGTAGACGAACAGCACGGCGAGCACGAGGACGAGACCGTCGATGAGGAAGTAGGCCGCGCTCGCACCGACCCACGCCCCGACGCCGATACCGGTGGCGAGCGACAGGCCGAGCTGTACGAGGATGGCGAGCGTCGGGGTCTTGAAGCGGGGGTGCACCTGGGCGAAGGCCCGAGGCAGCGCACCGGTCTGGGCCATGCGATACCACATGCGGGTCCCGACGTTGGCGGTCGACAAGCACACTGCGAGCGTGCTGTTGAAAAAGGCGATCAGGATGAGCACGTAGCCCCAACCCCAGAACTTGCGGGCGAGGGCGAGACCGGGGAGTACCGAGGAGGTGTCGAGTCCCTTCAGGTTGTTCACCCCGTAGCCGACCATCTGGCCCCAGTACATGACCACGAGGAAGATGCCCATGAGGATGATCGAGACGGTGAGTGCCCGTGGAACGTTCTTTCTCGGGTTGCTCGTCTCTTCCGCAAGGGGAGCCGCGCCCTCCCATCCGGTGAGGCCCTGGACCGAGAAGACCACCGCGAGCGCGAATCCCTCGCCGCTCGCCCGCTTGCTGAAATTGAACACGTCGAGCGAGAAGCCGCCGGGGCCGGGGCGGGCGAAGCCCCAGATCCCGAGTGCCAGCACGAGGACCATCTCGGCAGCGCCGAGGATCAGCATGAAACGGGCGGAGATCGAGATCCCGCGGTGCTGGATGTAGGCGATCATCGGCGCGCCGACGAGGACCGATACCCACCAGAGCCAGGGAAGGTCGTAGTGGTAGTAGGTCCGCAGGACCGTGTTGAGGGTGTAGCCGAAGAACGCGTAGATGACGCCGCCGGCGAGCGGGGCGTAGAGCACGTACATCCAGGCGGTGAGAAAGCCGATCCGCGGATGGATTCCGCGGCTCACGTAGGTGTAGTAGCCACCAGAGGACGGCAGGATCCTCGCCAGCTGCGACAAGGTGACGCCGAGCATCAGCACCACCGCCACGCCGATGAGATAGGCGAGGGGGGCGGCCAGTCCGGCCAGCGAGACGACGAACTGGGTGAAGAACAGTGCGGCGATCGCGGGCGCGATGCCGGTGATCGACTGCATGAGCACGCCGGTCAGGCCGATGGAGTTCCGTTTCAGCCCGTCAGGCGGCGACGCGTTCCGGACTTCGCTCGTCTCGGGAATTGTTGCGGCCGTGTCCATCGTGTCCCCCCAAAGTCGCGTTTCGGATGTCGCCGACAATCGACACTTGGGGGTGATCCGCCGTCACGCGCGACGAACAGCCTCGAGTGCCTCGCCGAACCTGGGCTTGCCGTGTCGCCAGATGATGCACGTACAACGTCAGAAGCGCCGCAAGCGCCCCTTGATGACCAAACCTTGTCGTAACAGGATGACGACAAGGTAATCGTGCGTCACTTTGACGTCAAGGATTTCCTGGTCACTGAGCCCGTCCGCTGGCCGTGAGCAACCCGTGGTGTCCCGGGCCGCGGGGGAAGACCGGCCAGATGTCCACCACGACCCCGTCGTCTGCGACGTAGTAGAAGTCGTAGAGATTGACGGTCGCGGGGGCATACCCCGGGATCAGCCGCAGCGCCGTACCGACGGCGACCTCGAGCGAGTCCGGCGCGACGAAGATCCCGTGTTCCTCGTCGAAGCGAAGCGCTGCAATGTCAGGGGCCATCAGCCTCGGGCCCCCGCCGATGCCGACGGACTTGTTCCCGGCGTCGACGATGAGGCGGTCGTGCGCCCGGCTGATCACCGTCGTCGCGACGGTCAGGGCGTTCTCGAAGTCACGCACCATGGCGCCGTGGAAGGTGTCCATCACGACATAGCTGCCGGCTTGGATTTCGGTGATGCCGGGACGCGACGCCGTGAGGTCCCAGGTGGCGGTTCCTCCGGCCGAGCGGATCGGGCACGGGATCCCGCCGTTCTCCAGGCTGTCGGCGACCTCCAAGAACTTGTCCATGGCGTCACGGTGCTTCGCTCGGCGGCGGTCCTCGTCCGGCTCGAGAGAGCAGTGGCCTTCGTAGCCCGTGATGCCCTCGAGGCGGAGGCCGGCGAGACGCTGGATCGACTCGGCGAGGGAGATGGCCTCTTTGACGGTGTCGACACCCGCACGGTCCATCCCCGTGTCCACCTCGATGAGCACGCCAAGCTCGGAGCCTGCCGCACCAGCGGCCGCCGAGAGCGACTCGGCGTTGGCGAGCTCGTCCACGGCGACAAAGATGCGCTTGTCGCGGGCCAGCTCGACGAGGGCGCGGACCTTGTCGGCGTGCGAGACGGTGTTCACGACGAAGAGATCGTCGAGGCCCCACCACGCGAGTGCGATCGCCTCCCACACCGTCGCCACCGACAGGCCGATCGCCCCCGCCTCCACCTGCAAGGCGGACAGCTGCGGGCTCTTGTGCACCTTGATGTGCGGGCGGATCTCGGCCGGCTTGGTCTCGAGCGCGGCGGCCATGGCGGCGATGTTCCGCTTCGCCGCCGGCAGGTCGAGCACCAGGGCCGGGGTCACGAGCGACTCGACGGGGCGCCCAATCGCTCCGCCGTAGAGCCGGCGCATCTCGTCCTCGTAGCGGACGACCGGGTTGGGTCCGGGCATCTGAGCGGCCATCGGGTTCTCCTACAGCTCGGCGTTGACGATGAAGCCCGCGTCGGCGAGCAAGGCGGCGGAGGTGACGTAGCTGGCATCGTCGCTCAGCAAGAACGCGATCACGCTCGCCATCTCCTCGGGCCGGCCGAGGCGATGCAGCGCCACCCGGTCCTCGTAGTACTTGAGGGTTTCCGGCTCATCCAGCATCGGCTCGCTCATCGGCGTGAGGATGGCGCCCGGCTCTACGCAGTTGACCCGGATGCCATGGGTGCCGAGCACCGAGCCGAGGGCCTTGGCCATCATCGAGATTCCACCTTTGGTGGCGCAGTACGCGGTCTGGTAGGGCGCCCCGACATGTGCCGAGATGGAGCTCACACAGACGATGGAGCCGCCGTGGGCCTCGGCGATCATCTGCTTGGCCGACTCGGTGCAGACAACCCAGGTGCCGCGCAGGTTCGTTTCGCAAAGCAAGTCCCAGTCCTCAAAGGACGTCTCGTTCCAGGGCATGAAGGGGTTGATGGCCGCGTTCGAGACCAGGTGGTCGAGGCGACCGCCGCGGCGTGCCACCTCCTTCACCATGGCCAGCACCTGGGTGGGGTCGCGCATGTCGGCGGCAATCGCGAACGCCTCGCCGCCGGCATCGTCGACGGCCTTCAGCGTCGCGCCCGGGTCGACGTCGGCGAGGTGGTTGACGGCGACGAGCGCCCCCTCGCTCGCCAGGCGTACGGCTGTGGCCTGGCCGATGCCCGTCGCGGCCCCGGTTACCAGTGCCACCTTGCCCTCGAATCGGCTCATACGGCCTCCTTGGTCGCCCGCGCGGTGCGGATCAGGTTCCGGGTGCTCGCTGCCGGGTCGCCCCCGGCGAACGCGGCGCTTCCGCTCACGATGAGGTCAGCTCCGAGGGCCGCGACCTCACCGATGTTCGCTTGAGTCACGGCTCCGTCGATGCCGAGCAGAATCTCACGCCCGGCCATGAGCCTCCGGGCCTCCTCGACGCGCTCGGGCATCGAGGGGAGGAACCGCTGGCCGCCCCACCCTGGGTCGATCGCCAGCAGGACGACGAGCTCGAGCTCGTCGAGGAGGGGGCCGATCGCGCCGACCGGGGTCCCCGGGTTGAGCGCCACGCCGCGAAGCACCCCGCTGCCGGCGAGGGCACCGAGCGCGCGGTGCGGATGAGCGGTGGACTCGACGTGGAACGTGAGCATCGAGGCCCCGGCCTCCACGAAGGCCTCGAGCTTCGCGAGCGGCTCGTCGATCATGAGGTGGACGTCCTTCACGAACTCATCGGGAACCGCTGCGACGAGGGCGGGACCGAACGTCAACTGGGGGCAGAACACCCCGTCCATGATGTCGAGGTGCAAGATGCGGGCTCCCGCCGACGCGACGCAGTCCAGCTCTTCGCCGAGGCGGAGCAGGTCGGCGGCGTGGACCCCGACGCTCAGGTGCGGGCCGCTCCGGGCGAGCTCTTGGACGCTCGTGCGCATGGTCGCTCAGGCCGGCTTGTTGGCGAGCTCCAGGTAGAAGGCGTGGGCTTCTTTCGGGGGCACGCCTTCGTGCACGACCTTTCGGACCGCCTGGATCATGGCGGCGGGCGCAGCACTCTGGAAGATGTTGCGGCCCATGTCCACCCCGGCCGCCCCTTCGGCGACCGCACGGTAGGCCATCGTCAGCGCGTCGAGCTCCGGCAGCTTCTTGCCGCCGGCCATCACGACGGGCACCGGACAGCCCGCCGTGACGTCCTCGAAGCCCTCCTCGCAGTAGTAGGTCTTCACCACCTGGGCTCCGAGCTCGGCGATCATGCGGGTGGCGAGACCGAGGTAGCGAGCGTCACGGGTCAGCTCCTTTCCGACCGCGGTGACCCCGAGCACCGGGATCCCGTAGCGGTAGCCGGCGTCGACGAGCTGGGTCATGTTCTCGATCGAGCGCGTCTCGTGCTCTCCGCCGACGAAGACCTGCACCGCCACGGCGTCGACGTTCATTCGGGCCGCGTCGCCCATGTCGAGGGCGACGCGTTCGTCGGAGAGCTCCTTCAGCACGCTCGGGCCTCCGCTCGCCCGCATCACCACGCCGTTCGGATAGCTAGAGGGGATGCTGGAGCGAAGGATGCCCCGCGTGCACATCAGCGCGTCGGCATAACCGGAGATCGGCACGATGGTGAGATCCACGCGCTCGTGCCCGGTGGTCGGTCGCTGGAAG
>JAODBN010000372.1 GCA_025463965.1 Acidimicrobiaceae bacterium | reverse complement strand
GACGCTCAAGCTCGTGGGGTGTGCCCGCGGAGGGCCGGTCAACGTCGACCTTGCGGCGCTGAACGAGCGCAAGGTGCCCCTCGTCATCACGCCGGGCAAGAACGGCGAGGCGGTCGCGGACCTGACGCTCTGCTTCGCCGTGATGCTGTCTCGGCGCCTGCCGGAAGCCCAGGGATTCATCTCCTCGGGAGGCCAGCTGAAGGACAACTGGGAAGGCGCACGCTTCATGGGCCACGACCTGCGGCGCCACGTCCTCGGACTGGTGGGCTTCGGACAGGTCGGCCGGCGGGTCGCCAATCGGGCGGAGGCGTTCGGGCTCGACGTGCTCGTGTACGACCCGTTCGTCGACGCAACGGGCAACGTCGCCCAGGTCCCCACGCTCGACCAGCTGCTCGCACAGTCCGACATCGTGTCGCTGCACGCACGTGCCGGTTCGGGCGACGGGCACCTCATCGACGCCGAGGCGCTCTCGCGGATGCGCCCCGGAGCGCTCCTGATCAACACCGCGAGAGAAAGCCTCGTGGACGAGGCGGCCCTGGACGAGGCGCTCGCCTCGGGCCACCTCGGCGGGGCCGCTCTCGACGTCGTCGAGCACTATTCCTCGGCGGGCCGCCACCGCCTGCTTCGTCACCCGAACTTCGTCCTCACGCCCCACGTCGGCGGGGCGACGGTGGAGACCCTGGACCAAGGAGCGGAGATGCTCGTCGAGGAGCTCCTGCGGCTCGAGGCCGGAGAGCCGTTGCGCAACGAAGCGACCACGGCCGGAGCCGGCCGATGAGCGGACCGGTACTGCTCGCTATCGACGCCGGCACCGGAAGCTGTCGGGCGGTGGCGTTCGACCCGGCGGGCCACCAACTCGGCATCGGGCTTCGCGAGTACGTCCATGCGTCTGTGCCCGGGGTCCCGGGCTCACAGGTCTTCGACACCACGACGAACTGGCGGCTCATCTGCGACTGCATCGGCGAGGCGATGGCGCACGCCGGCTGCAGCGCGAACGACGTCGTCGCCGTCAGCGCCACGAGCATGCGCGAGGGCATCGTGCTCTACGACGCCGCTGGCGAAGTCCTGTTCGCCTGCCCGAACGTCGACTCACGTGCCGGTGCCGAGGCCGCCGACCTCGTCGCCTCGGGAGCGGCCCAGAAGATCTACGAGCTCGCTGGCGACTGGGTCTCGATCACCTCCCCCGCCCGGTTGCGCTGGCTCGCCCGCCACGAGCCCGGGGTTCTCGCCGCCACCCGTCATCTCGGGATGCTCGGTGACTGGATCCTCTATCGCCTGTGCGGCACCTTCGTGACCGATCCCTCCCTCGGCTCGAGCTCGGGGATGTTCGACCTTTCCACTCGTGGGTGGTCCCCCGAGGTGGTAGAGCTGTGCGGTCTCGACCCGCAGATCGTGCCCGAGGTCGTGCAGCCCGGCACGGTCGTCGGCGCCCTCACAGCCAGTGCAGCCGAGCAGACCGGCCTTGCAGTCGGCACCCCCGTCGTCGCCGGTGGCGCGGACACTCAGCTCGCGCTCACCGGCATCGGCGTCAACGAGCCGGGCGCCTTCACCGTGGTGGGAGGAAGCTTCTGGCAGTCGACGCTCCTCTGTGATGCGGCGCTGCTCGACCCGGAGATGCGCCTGCGCACCCTCTGTCACAGCGAGCCCGGCCGGTGGATGATCGAGGGGATCGGCTTCTACTGCGGCATGGTGATGCGCTGGTTCCGGGAGGCCTTTTGCGAGCTCGAGGTCGGCGAGGCGGCCGCCTCGGGAGCAGACGTCTACGCGTTGCTCGAGCGACAAGCGGTGCGGATGGCACCCGGCTCCAACGGAGTTGTGGCGATCTTCTCGAACCTCATGCAGTCCAACCACTGGGTGCACGCGTCGCCGGCGCTCATCGGCTTCGACGTCTCCGATCCGCGCTCGGCTCGCGCCTCGTGCCTGCGGGCGATCGAGGAAAGCGCCGCATACGTGGCGCGAGGTCACTGCGCCATCCTGCAGGAGGTCAGCGGGACCGAGATGTCCGAGGTGGTCTTCACCGGTGGGGCGGCAAAGGGCACTCTGTGGCCGGAGATCCTCGCCGACGTCCTCGGGGTGCCCGTGCGGATCCCGAAGGTCAAAGAGTCGACGGCGCTCGGGGCTGCGCTGTATGCCGGGGTTGGAGCCGGCCTGTGGGACGACGCGGCGGCGGTCGGTGCCGAGCTCTCGGTCTTCGAGCGCGAGCTCACCCCGGACCTGGACCGGCGATCACGCTACGAAGAGCTGTTCCAGATCTGGGGCGCGATCTACCGCCACGAGCTCGAGCTCGTCGAGAAAGGGCTCACCCGGCCCTTCTGGCGCCCCGCCGAAGTACCCGAGGTTTCGCCCCAGCTGGGCGGCCACGACCCAAACAGGAGGATCCATGCCTGAGGCCGACGAGAGCGGCAAGCGCTTCTTCCCGGAGGTGGCGGCGAGAAACGAGCCGTTCTTCCTCAAGGGAGCCGGCGCCTACGACTGGGGCATGCAGAACCGCCTGGCGCGGATCTTCGACCCCGAGAGCGGTCACACCGTCATGCTGGCGTTCGACCACGGCTACTTCCAGGGACCGACCACCGGGCTCGAGC
>JAODBN010000369.1 GCA_025463965.1 Acidimicrobiaceae bacterium | reverse complement strand
GATCGCAACGTGGTTGTGCGAACGTGATCCCTGGGGGGCGCAGGTCATCGGCGCACTCGTAGAGGATCTCCAGAACGCGAACAGCTTCACTAGGGCACGAGATGCGGCGGAGCGTCTACAGGGGTTTGGCAAGCTGCCATCGGCGGTTCTCGATGCGATCGAGCGCGCGTACCTCACAAACGACCAGCTCTATCCGAGTCATGTCGGCGCACGGTTAGTGGCAATAATCCTTGAAGCTCACGGACGTCGGCTGCCATCAGACCAGTCCTTTCAGGGACCGCCACGTCGCCAGTGAACGTTGCGATACTCGTCGGCAGCGCAATGGCTCTTCAGAGGTTTGACCAGCCAATACGCCGCCCTCGAGAATTCAGTGTGTGACCTAGCTACGCTGCCGAGCCATGAGACGACGCACCTTCTCGCGCACCGACCAGGCCGTCGAGGCGCTTGAGCATCTCGCCGCCTCGCGCGGCGCGAACGCCTCGTGTGTGGTGGAGGCCGCCGCCTCCGTGATCGCCGATGGCGGGCCCGTCGTGCGGGAGCTCGAGCGCCGGATCGTTCCGGACCGGCGTGGCGGGCGGCGAGACGGCGCGGGCCGGCCTCGCGGCAAGAGCGCGTAGAGCGTCCGACGATGGGGGAGGGGGACGCCTACCTGACGCCCGAGGCTCGTGCCCGGGTCAATATCGACCGTCAGCTCGCTGCAGCCGGCTGGGTCGTCCAGAGCACAAGGGACATGAACCTGTACGCCGGACCAGGCGTCGCTGTTCGAGAGTTCTCCATGGCGACCGGCCATGGTGAGGCCGACTACCTGCTCTTCGTTCCGCTGGCCGGTGTGCCCACAGCGGTCGGAGTGGTGGAAGCGAAGAAGGAGGGATCGACGCTCGTCGGCGTCGAGCCTCAGTCACGGAAATATAACGAAGGTCTGCCGTCGAACCTGCCGGCGCCGATCCGGCCGCTCCCGATCGCCTACGAATCAACGGGCATCGAGACCATGTTCACGTGTGGGCTCGACCCTGACCCGCGCTCGCGCCCCGTCCTTACCTTCCATCGGCCCGAGACGGTCGCCTCATGGGTCCGTCGGGCCGTCGCTGAGCCGGGCGAGGGGAGCTTGCGGGCTCGGCTCACCCTCCTCCCCGAGGTTTGCCCGGACGGGCTCCACTCGATCCAGGTCGTAGCGATCGATGCGATCGAGAAGTCGATGCGCTCGAACCGTCCGAGGGCACTCGCCCAGATGGCGACTGGGTCCGGAAAGACGTTCATGGCCGCGAACAAGGCGTATCGGCTGATCAAGCACGCCGACGCGGCTCGGGTGCTCTTCCTCGTCGACCGGGCCAACCTCGGCCGCCAGACGCTCAAGGAGTTCCAGCAGTTCGTCACGTCCGACGATGGCCGGAAGTTCACCGACCTCTATAACGTCCAGCTGCTTGGCAGCGGCGGCGTCGATCCGGCGGCACGAGTCGTCATCTCGACCGTCCAGCGGCTCTACTCCCAGCTGACGGGTACGGAGATCGACGAGGAGGCAGACGAGCACTCAGGCTCCGAGATCGAACCCGATCGGCCCGTCGAGCTCTCGTACAACCCGGCGTTGCCGATCGAGATGTTCGACGTGGTGATCGTCGACGAGTGTCACCGCTCCATCTACGGGGTCTGGCGCCAGGTCCTCGAGTACTTCGACGCCTTCCTCATTGGGCTCACGGCTACGCCGGGAAAGCAGACCTTCGGCTTTTTCCGTCAGAACCTCGTCGTCGAGTACGGGCGAGACCAGGCGGTCGCGGATGGCGTGAACGTCGATTTTGATGTGTACCGCATCAGGACGGAGATCGGCGAGCACGGCTCGAAGGTTGAGGCGGGGCTCGTCACGAAGTTCCGAGACCGGGGGACCCGGGCGACTCGATTCGAGAAGCTCGACGAGGACGTCTCCTACGACGCCGACCAGCTCGATCGCACCGTTGTCGCCGAGGACCAGATCCGGACGATCATCGAGGCCTTCCGAGACAACTTGTTCAAGTCAGCGGATGACGGCGGGATCTTCCCCGGCCGGCGCGAGGTGCCCAAGACCCTGATCTTCGCGAAGTCCGACAGCCACGCCGACGACATCGTGCGGATCTGCCGGGAGGAGTTCGGCAAAGGCAACGACTTCGCCGTGAAGATCACGTACCGGACTACCGGCAGGAAGCCGGAGGAGCTCCTCTCAGACTTCCGGAACACGTACAACCCGCGCATCGCTGTGACCGTCGACATGATCGCAACGGGCACCGACGTCAAGCCGCTCGAGTGCGTGATGTTCATGCGCGCGGTGAAGTCACGCACCTTCTTCGAGCAGATGATGGGGCGTGGCGTGCGGACCATCGATCCGAACGACCTCCAGGCCGTCACCGCAGACGCGATGGTGAAGGACCACTTCGTGCTCGTCGATGCAGTCGGAGTGACCGACACCGACCTCACGGACTCCCAGCCACTGGAGCGGATGAAGACCGTCTCGCTCGACAAGCTGCTTACACAGGTAGCCGCCGGCGACCGCGATCCGGACGTCGTGCGCTCGATCGCCGGGCGCCTCGCACGTCTCGACCGCCAGATCACGGCGGCGGACCGTGCCGAGGTCGAGGAGACTGCCGGGATGTCGCTCTCGGATCTCGTTCACGCGCTCGTCGCCGCGGTCGATCCGGACGAGGCGCTCGAATCGGCCCAAGGCGCAACCGGGGTGGAGGACCCTCTTCCCGACGCGGTGACGGCGGCCAGCGGGCGCCTGATCGAAGCCGCCGTGTACCCACTCGCTGCGAACCCGGAACTCCGGACCAAGCTCGTCGACGTGCGTCGCAGCTACGAGCAGCTCTACGACGAGATGAGCGCCGACACTGTGCTCGAGGCGGGCTTCAGCGTCGATGCGACGGAGCGGGCCAAGGCGACCGTCTCGTCGTTCCGCCAGTTCATCGAGGAGCACCACGCCGAGATCGAGGCGCTGGAGATCCTTTACTCCCGCCGGCACGAGCAGCGGCTGACGCTGAAGGCAATCCGCGAGCTCGCCAAGGCGATCGAGCGCCCGCCGTACTACTGGACGACGGAACGGCTTTGGCACGCATACGAGACGCTCGACCGGCCGAAGGTGCACGGCTCGCCGGGGCGTCAGCTCACAAACCTCGTCTCGCTCGTTCGCTTCGCTCTCGAGCAGGAGCACGAGCTCGCTCCTTACCCGGAGACAGTCGGCGGGAAATTCCAGGGGTGGCTGACGCAGCAGGAGCAAGCGGGGCGGAGGTTCACGCTGGATCAGCTGTCCTGGTTGGAGCGCATCCGGGATCACGTCGCCGCAAGCCTGAGCATCAGTGCTGACGACTTCGAGTTCGAACCGTTCGTGGATCGGGGTGGCTACGGCCGAGCGAATGTGGCCTTTAAGGGTCGACTTGGTGAAGTCCTGGCCGAGCTGAACGAGGTCCTCGCAGCGTGAGCCGCGGGTCGATGCCGATCTCGGAGAAATCGCTACGCGATGCCTCAACAATGGAACTCTCAGAATCGAATCCGCAGGCGGATGCATTGCCACCGGGCTGGGGCTCGACGCGCCTTGATCGTATAGCCACTGTCAGTGGAGGTATACAAAAGCAGCCGAAGCGGGCGCCGAAGCAGAATTCCGTACGGTTCCTTCGAGTTGCAAATGTTGGAAGAGGAACCTTAGACCTGACAGATGTACGCCTGATTGAGGTCTTTGAGGGTGAGCTGGAGCGATACCGACTCCAGGCGGGCGATCTACTTGTTGTTGAGGGTAACGGCAGCCCGAGTCAGATTGGACGTTCGGCAGTCTGGACTGGAGCTATCGACCCGTGCGTGCATCAGAATCATTTAATTCGAGTACGCCCGCAC
>JAODBN010000353.1 GCA_025463965.1 Acidimicrobiaceae bacterium | reverse complement strand
GCCCTGTACGCAGCACTGGCGCAGGCTGTGATCCTCGGCCACCGAGGCTCGGGCCTTGTCAACTTTGGTCAAGGCGCAATGGCCATGATCATCGCCTACACCTATCGCCAGCTGAAGGTCTCGGGCGAGTTGTTGATCCTCCCGCTCCCGAACCCGCTGAAGCCGATCGAAGGCATCGTGCATAAGTCCGGCGGAAGCATCCACCTCTGGAGCTTTCCGACGTTCGTCGACCTGGGCGGACCGATGGCGACATGGTCCGCCATCTTGATCTCGCTCGCCTACGCCGCGGTGCTCGGCCTGCTGGTGCATTTCCTGATATTTCGCCCGATGCGCTACGCGTCCGGCCTCGCAAAGGTGGCCGCATCGGTCGGCATCATGCTCACCCTGCAAGCCGCGGCATCCCTTCGGTTCGGCACCGACGGACGCACAGTTCCAACCATGTTGCCTTCATCGACGATACCAATCTTCGGAACCTCGGCTCCGATTAATCGCCTTATTCTCGCCGTGGCCGCGATCGGACTGGCGGTCATCCTCGCGATCGTCTACCGCTTCAGCAGGTTCGGTCTGGCGTCGGAGGCAGCCGCGACGAACGAGCGCGGCGCCATCGCGTCTGGGCTCAGTCCCGATCGGCTAGCTGCGGTGAGCTGGGTGATCAGTAGTGTTGTCGGTGGCGGCATCGGCATACTCTTCGCCACGATTACCACGATCACGCCCACGAACTTCACCTTCTTCATCGTGCCCGCACTAGGCGCGGCGCTGATTGCCAACCTCCGGTCCCTGATTGGCGCAGCTGTCGGCGGCCTCCTCATCGGTGTTGCTCAGTCACTGACCATCCCGCTCCAGGCCGACGTAGGTTGGCTTCGCATCACGGGCCTGGCCGACGGAATCCCATTCCTAGTCATCATCGCGGCGATGATGCTGCGGGGAAAGAGCCTGCCTGTACGCGGCGGCGTCCTGGCCGCCCACCTGCCACCCTGCCCAGAGCCGAGGCGCATCGTAGTTCCAGGGATCGTCTTCGCTGTGCTCGTTGTGGCGGGCCTCCTCACGCTTCCCTTCGACATTCGTGGAGGCATCATCAACAGCCTCGTCGGAGTGCTGGTGGCCCTCTCCTTGTTGGTGCTAACGGGGATGGCCGGACAGGTGTCTCTGATGCAGATGGCGATTGCGGGCGCCTCTGCGCTGGCGATGACTCGAGTCGCCGGAGATTGGGGAATACCCTTCCCGCTTGCGCCGATTCTCGCGGCATTCGCCGCGATGATCGTCGGCGTCGTCGTCAGTATCCCGGCTCTCAGAATCCGTGGCGTCAACCTAGCCATCGCGACGATTGGGGCTGCCTTCGCCTTTGAGTCTCTCGTCTTGAACAACAACGATGTAGTCGGCAACTCGGAGAACACCGGATCGGTTCCTGACCCGGTGCTGGGGTCACTCCATTTTGGTATCAATGCCCACTTTCCTGTAGGTGTCACGGGCATTCCGAGCTCGGGATTCGGCCTTTTCGTGCTGGTGGTGGCTCTTGTGGCCTGCGCGATGGTGGTGGGCGTCAGACGTGGCAAGACAGGCCGGGCTTTCCTCGCTATTCGCTCCAATGAGCGCAGCGCAGCGTCTGTCGGCCTAAACGTATCGGCAGTAAAGGTCATGGCATTCGCGGTGTCAGCGTTCCTGGCGGGTTTGGCCGGCGCGGTGACTGCCTACCAGTTTCAGGCGCTCAACACGGCCAACTACGCAACGCTCGCGTCGGTAGCGACGTTCGCCCTTGTCTACGTCGCTGGCATCTCGACGATCTTCGGTTCGCTGCTTGCGGGCCTGATCTTTACGGGAGGGCTCGGAACGGCATTGCTCAGCAGGTTCTTCCATATGGGTGAGTACCAGAACCTGGCCGCGGGCGTCGGCTTGATCGTGATGGCGGTACAGAACCCAGACGGAATGGGCGTCCTGCTGAGCTCACGACTGAGGAAGCTTCGGCTCGGAGCCTTCGCGGCTGCCTTGGGCCGAGGGCACCATGTGGTGCCCCCGGCGTTCGAGCAACAGGCGTCCGCCGGCTTGGCCCCCAAGCAGACCGAACCGGTTTAAGGAGCGTCCGATGTTCGAGACGAGCGAGCTGTCTGTCCACTACGGCGGTGTCCGTGCCCTGTCAGATGTGTCCATCAACGTCCAGGCTGGCGAGTTGGTCGGCCTAATCGGCGCGAATGGGGCCGGGAAGACCACCTTCATCGACGCCGTTACCGGCTTCGCACCAGCGACCGGTCACGTGGTCGTCGATGGTCGCACTGTGTCGGACCTGCCAGCGCATATGCGTTTCCGCGCGGGTTTGAGCCGCACCTGGCAGGGAGGCGACCTCTTCGAGGACCTTTCTGTTCGTGACAACGTGCGGGTAGCGGTCGAGGGAGTGAAGCCGTGGCACATCTTCAGCGACCTGCTACCGTTCCGCTCGCGAAAGTCCGACCCGCGAGTAGATCACGCGCTCGAACAGCTGCGGTTGATGCATGTCGCTGATCGGATGCCCTCTGAGCTTCCCCAAGGCGAGCGGAAGCTAGTGGGTGTAGCTCGGGCACTGGCGACCCAGCCCCACATGCTCTGCCTCGACGAACCGGCCGCTGGACTGAGCTCGAGTGAGGGCAGGCTCCTTGGTACGGCCTTCCAGGCCGTAGCGAGTTCGGGTGTCGGCTTGTTATTGGTCGAACACGACGTCGATCTGGTGCTGGGAATCTGCCAGCGGGTATACGTGCTTGAACGCGGTCAACTGCTGGCTGAGGGCACGCCAGCCGAGATCCGCGGCAACCAAGCG
>JAODBN010000300.1 GCA_025463965.1 Acidimicrobiaceae bacterium | reverse complement strand
ACGCCCTGTTCGACTACGGGCGCCCGGCGCGCGTGCAGCTCGCCGTCATGGCCGACCGCGGCCACCGTGAGCTGCCGATCCGCCCCGACTACGTCGGCAAGAACCTTCCGACCCGCCGAGACGAGCTCGTCGAGGTGGGCGACGACGGGGTCGCCATCGGCGACCTCGTGCAGGCTTGAGGGCAGTGGTGATGACCACGCACCCGTCGCCCGTTTCGGAGGCCGGCGCCGTCGACGCTGGAGCTGGAGCTGGAGCTGGAGCTGGAGCTGGAGCTGGAGCTGGAGCTGGAGCTGGAGCTGGAGCTGGAGCTGGAGCTGTCGGGCCGGGCCCGGCGCTCCCGCGAGCCCAGGGACGCCGTCACCTGCTGTCGGTGGCCGACCTCGGGCGGGAGGGCATCCAGGAGGTGCTCCGACTCGCCGACTCCTTCGCCGAGGTAGCGGAGCGCGACATCCCGAAGGTCCCGGCGCTTCGCGGCCGCACGGTCGCCACCTTGTTCTTCGAGCCATCGACCCGAACCCGCCTGTCGTTCGAGACCGCGGCCAAGCGCTGCTCGGCAGACACGATGAGCTTCTCCGCCTCCGGCTCCTCGATGGGAAAGGGCGAGTCTCTTCGGGACACGGTCGAGACCATCGACGCCATGGGCGTCGATGTGATGGTGGTGCGCCACTCCTCGGCCGGGGCACCGGCACGGGTGGCCGGCTGGGTGGGCGCTGCGGTGGTCAACGCCGGCGACGGCCAGCACGAGCACCCGACCCAGGCGCTCCTCGACTGCTTCACCTTGCGCGAAGCGCTCGCCGAGCGCTCGGGCGGGAGGCCTCCCGAGGACTTGGCGGGACTACGCGTCGCCGTGATCGGTGACGTCCGGCACTCCCGGGTGGCCCGCTCGGAGGTGCTCGCGCTCGCAGCGCTCGGCGCCGAGGTCCACCTCGTCGCCCCGGCGACCCTCCTCCCCCCCTCGCTCGAGGGCTGGCCGGTGGCCTCCGCAGGAGCGGACCTCGATGGCCTCCTCGGCGAGATCGACGTCTGCTACGTCCTGCGCCTGCAACGCGAGCGGATGGCCTCGGGGCTGTTGCCGTCGCTCGAGGAGTACGCCGAGCGCTTCGGGCTCACCGCCGAGCGCGCCGCCCGTCTACGGCCCGAGGCACTTGTCATGCATCCCGGGCCGATGAACCGGGGCGTCGAGATCGCCCCGGAGGTCGCCTCGTCGGCTCGCTCGCTCGTGACCCGCCAGGTGCGCAACGGAGTGGCGGTCCGCATGGCGGTGCTTTTCCACCTGCTCCAGCCCACGAGCGTCGCCGAGGGTCTCCGATGAGTGAGCGCACCTCGATCCTCGTGCACGGTGGCACCATCGTCGGCCCCGGCGGCGAGCGCCGTGCCGACCTGTTGGTCGAGGACGGCCGGGTCGCGGCCGTGGGACCGGATCTCGACGCACCTCGAGGGGCCCTCGTGCTCGAGGCCGGGGGCTGTTACGTCTCTCCGGGGCTCGTCGACCTGCACACCCACCTGCGCGAGCCGGGCGGGGAGCGGGCCGAGACCGTGGCGAGCGGGGCCCGGGCGGCGGCGCTCGGTGGCTACAGCGCGGTCGTGGCGATGCCGAACACCATTCCGGCCATCGACTCCGCCTCGATGGTACGAGACGTGCTGGCGCTCGGCGCGGGCGCCCTGGTCGAGGTCGCGGTGGCGGGAGCGATCACCAAGGGACGTGCCGGCGAGCAGCTCGCCCCGCTCGGGGAGATGGCCGCCCTCGGCGTGCGGCTGTTCACCGACGACGGTCGGGGGGTGCAGGACGCCCGGCTGCTTCGCAGCGCGCTCGAGTACGCGGGGGACCTCGAGGTGGTGCTCGCCGAGCACTGCGAGGACGAGGCACTGGCCGCGGGGGGCCAGATGCACGAGGGGTCGTGGTCGAGCCGGCTCGGTATCCCCGGTCAGCCGGCGCTCGCGGAGGAGGCGATGCTCGCTCGAGACATCGCCCTTGTCCGGCTGACCGGCTCTCCGATGCACTTCTTGCACCTGTCGACCGCCGGCTCGCTCGCGCTCTTGGCCGCAGCTCGTGCCGAGGGGCTCCCGGTGACCGCCGAGGTCACTCCGCACCACCTGTGCCTGACCGACGAGGAGGTCGCCTCCTTCGATCCCGTCTTCAAGGTGAACCCGCCCCTTCGCACCGCAGCCGACATCGCGGCGCTTCGAGAGGCCTGCCGCTCTGGCCTGCTCGACGCGGTGGCCACCGACCACGCTCCCCACCCCGTCGAGGCCAAGGAGGAGCCGTTCGACAGCGCTCCTCCGGGGATGATCGGTCTCGAGACCGCCCTCTCCGCCACCTGGGGGGCGCTCGTGGAAACCGGGGCGCTCAGCCCGTCGGCGTGCTTCTCGCTGCTGTCGTGGAAGCCCGCGTGCATCGCCGGGCTGGATCGCGAGGGCGGCCACGGTGGGCCCCTCGTGCCCGGGGCGGCGGCTCATGTCTGCGTGTTCGACCCGACCGAGCGCTT
The DNA here is from genome assembly GCA_025463965.1 of Acidimicrobiaceae bacterium. Lineage (GTDB taxonomy): Bacteria > Actinomycetota > Acidimicrobiia > Acidimicrobiales > Bog-793 > JAODBN01. The sequence continues at coordinate 9,358 of JAODBN010000300.1, read as the reverse complement.
TACCGTCGATCCGTCCCGCTCGGCCAGCCGGAGCAGGAACTCCCCCTTCGCCGGACGCCAGCTCACCGGCCGGGTGCTGCACACCCTTGTGGCGGGCGAGCCCGTCGTCGTGGACGGGGAGGCCCAACGATGAGCCCCGCCCGCGATGTCCGGGCCGAGCGGCCCGAGGCGCTGCTCGTGCTCGCGGACGGCACGGTGTTCTCCGGCGAGGCCTTTGGTGCGCTTGACGCCGCAAAAAGCGTGGCGTCCGGCGAGCTCGTCTTCAACACGGTCATGTCCGGATACCAAGAGGTGCTCACCGATCCCTCCTACGCCGGACAGGTGGTGGCGTTCACCTACCCCCACATCGGCAACTACGGAGTGGCCGAAGCGGACAGCGAGAGCGCCGCGCCGGCGGTGCGGGCGCTCGTCGTGCGCGACCTTGCGCGTCGGCCGAGCAGCTGGCGGGCCGACGGCGACCTTGAGGCCTTCCTCAGCGCGCGCGGGATCGGGGGCATCTCGGGGGTCGACACCCGTCGCCTCACCCGCCACCTGCGCGAGGCCGGGGCGATGTGCTGCGCGCTCGGGACGGCGCCGGAGGCCGAGCTGCTTGTCGCGGCGCGTGCCGAACGGGGCACCGAGATGATGGACCTCGTCTCCACGGTGACCACGCCCGAGCCCTACCGCACCGGTGAGGGTCCGCTGCGAGTCGTTGCCTACGACTACGGGATGAAGCGGACCATCCTGTCTTGCCTCGCGCCTTACGCCACGATCGAGGTCGTGCCTGCGGGGACGCCGGCCAGCGAGGTGCTCGAGCGCCGCCCCGACGGAGTGTTTCTCTCCAACGGGCCCGGAGACCCCGCAGCGCTTGGCCACCTCGTGGGAGAGGTGGGCAAGCTTCTCGGTGCGGTGCCGCTGTTCGGCATCTGTCTCGGCCACCAGCTTCTCGGCGCGGCCCTCGGCGGCTCCACCTACAAGCTCGCCTTCGGGCACCACGGGGGGAACCACCCCGTGAAGCGGCTCGCCACCGGCGCAGTGGAGGTCACCAGCCAGAACCACGGCTACGCGCTCGAGGACGGGGCGATCCCCGGGGCGGTGGTGACCCATCGCAACCTCAACGACGGTGTGGTGGAAGGTGTCGCCTGCACCGAGGTGCCGGCGTTCTCGGTCCAGTACCACCCCGAGGCGGGACCCGGTCCGCACGATGCCCGCTACCTGTTTGAGCAGTTCGCCCGGCTGATGGAGGCACACCGCTGATGGGACGCCGGGACGACATCGAGTCGATCCTCGTCATCGGGTCCGGCCCGATCGTGATCGGCCAGGCCTGCGAGTTCGACTACTCGGGCACCCAGGCCTGCCGGGTGCTGCGTGAAGAGGGCTACCGGGTGATCCTCGTCAACTCCAACCCGGCCACGATCATGACCGACCCGGACCTGGCGCACCGGACCTACATCGAGCCGCTCTCGCCCGACGTGCTCGCTGCCGTCATCGAGCGTGAGCGGCCCGAAGCGCTCCTTCCCACGATGGGCGGCCAGACGGCGCTCAACCTGGCGATGACGCTGTCGGAGAAGGGTGTGCTCGAGTCCTTCGGGGTCGAGCTGATCGGCGCGAAGACCGAGGCGATCCGGACCGCGGAGAACCGGGAGGCCTTCAAGGGGGCGATGGCCGGGATCGGTCTCGAAAGTCCCGAGTCGGGCTTCGCGCACGACCTCGACGAAGCACTCGCCGTCGGCGACCGGATCGGTTATCCGATCATGGTCCGGCCGTCGTTCATCCTCGGAGGCGCGGGCACCGGCATCGCCGCGGACCGCGCCGAGCTCACCCGGCTGGCCGCCGCGGGCCTCAGCGCGAGCCCCATCTCCGAGATCCTCGTCGAGCAGTCCATCGCCGGCTGGAAGGAGTACGAGCTGGAGGTGATGCGCGACCGGGTGGACAACTGCGTCGTCGTCTGCTCGATCGAGAACTTCGACCCGATGGGCGTTCACACGGGGGACTCGATCACCGTCGCCCCTGCCCAGACGCTCTCGGACGTCGAGTACCAAGCCATGCGGGACGACGCCTTCGCGTGCATCCGCCGAGTCGGGGTGGAGACCGGGGGTTCCAACATCCAGTTCGCCGTGAACCCTCGCACCGGCGAGCGGCTGGTGATCGAGATGAACCCGCGCGTCTCGCGCTCCTCGGCGCTCGCCTCGAAGGCGACCGGCTTTCCGATCGCGAAGATCGCGGCGCGCCTTGCCGTCGGCTACACCCTCGACGAGGTCGCGAACGACATCACCCGGGCCACCCCGGCGAGCTTCGAGCCGACGATCGACTACGTGGTCACCAAGATCCCCCGCTGGGCCTTCGAGAAGCTCCCGGGCACCCCCGACCGACTCGGCACGCGGATGCAGAGCGTGGGAGAGGTTATGGCGATCGGGCGGACATTCCCCGAGTCGTTCCAAAAGGCGCTGCGGGGGCTCGAGCAGGGACGAGCCGGTCTCAACGCCGACCCGGCCGAAGCCGCCTACGACGAGGTCGGCGAGGGCGAGCTCCTCGCGAAAGCTGCCCTTCCGACCCCCGAGCGGCCCTTCCAGCTCGAGTCGCTGCTGCGACGCGGATCGAGCGTCGAGGCGTTGGCCGAGGCCACCGGGATCGACCCGTGGTTCCTCGACGGGATCGAGGACATCGTGGAGGAGCGCCGCCGCCTCGAGGCGCTGCGCGCGGAGTCGGGCGCAGGCGGCGCCCTGTCCTCCATGGACCGGCGACGGTGGCGGCGGGCGAAGCGGCTTGGCTTCTCCGACGCCCAGCTGGCCTACCTGCTCGGCGCCGGCGAGGCGGAGGTGCGGGCCGCTCGGGTCGCCGCAGGCGTGCGCCCGACCTTCAAGACCGTGGACACTTGTGGAGCCGAGTTCGCCGCCGAGACGCCCTACCACTACTCGACCTACGAGGACGAGGACGAGGTCCGCCCGGGCAAGCGCCCGCGCGTCGTGATCCTGGGCTCGGGCCCCAACCGGATCGGCCAGGGCATCGAGTTCGACTACTGCTGCGTGCACGCCTCGATGGCGCTTCGCGCCGCGGGCTTCGAGACCGTGATGGTCAACTGCAACCCGGAGACCGTCTCCACCGACTACGACACCTCCGACCGGCTGTACTTCGAGCCGATCACCGAGGAGGACGTGCTCGCCGTGATCGAGGCGGAGCAAGCGGCGGGCGGCGGCGGGGTAGCCGGGGTGATCGTGGCGCTCGGCGGCCAGACGCCTCTCAAGCTTGCGGGCAAACTTCCGCCGGAGCTCGTGCTCGGGACGAGCGCGGCTTCCATCGACCTCGCCGAGGACCGAGAGGCCTGGGGAGCGCTGTGCGCGCGTCTCGAGATCCCCCAGCCGGCCGGGGGCACCGCGCGGACCCTCGCCGAGGCCGAGCGGGTCGTAGAAAAGATCGGGTATCCGGCGCTCGTCCGCCCGAGCTACGTCCTCGGGGGTCGGGCGATGGAGATCGTCTACGACGGGGAGGGCCTGGCGGCCGCCTTCGCCGCGCTCGCTGGCTTCGATCCCTCGAGCGGCCGGCCGGCCGGCTCGCTCGGGCGGGAGGGCGGCCTGTCGGCGGAGCGGCCGGTGCTCGTCGACCGCTTTTTGGAGGACGCGATCGAGGTCGACGTCGACGCCGTGCGAGATCGCACCGGCGAGGTGCTGATCGGCGGGGTCATGGAGCATGTGGAGGAGGCCGGGGTCCACTCGGGCGATTCCGCTTGCGCAATCCCTCCCCCCACCCTGGAGCCGACGACCGTGGCTGTTCTCGAGCGCTACACCCACGAGATCGCGGCGGCCCTCGGGGTCCAGGGGCCGCTGAACGTTCAGTACGCGGTGAAGCTCGGACAGGTCTTCGTCATCGAGGCGAACCCCAGGGCCTCTCGCACCCTTCCCTTTGTCGCCAAGGCGACGGGGGTGCCGCTCGCCAAGGTGGCAGCCCGGGTGATCGTCGGTGCCACGCTCTCCGAGCTACGAGAGGAGGGTCTGCTTCCGTCCTCGCCGCTGAGCGCGCCGGGCTACGTGAGCGTCAAGGAGGCGGTGCTGCCCTTCGACCGCTTTCCCGAAGTCGACGCGCTGCTCGGACCGGAGATGCGCTCCACCGGTGAGGTGATGGGCATCGCTTCCACCTTCGGGCTCGCCTTCGCGAAGAGCCAGATCGCGGCGGGGAGCCCGCTTCCCGAGGACGGGGCGGTCCTATTCTCACTCGCCGACCGGGACAAGGCCGGGGGCTTGGCGGCGGCCCGGGCCTTCGTGCAGCTCGGTTTCTCGGTCGCCGCCACACGCGGGACCGCGGACCATCTCGAGGCGAACGGGGTGCCGGTCGCGGTGCGCGTGGCCAAGCTCGGCGAGAGCGGGGAAGGCTCACCTTTGGTCGACGCGGTGGAGCTCGTGCGCGGCGGGACCGTCCGACTGGTGGTCAACACGCCACGAGGGCGCGGGCCGCGTGCAGACGGGGCCCATATCCGTCGGGCGGCCTCGGCCTCCGACGTGCCGATCGTGACGACCGTGGCGGCGGCGCGCGCCGCGGCCGCGGGCATCGCGGACTGGCGTCGCCTCGGCCTCAGCGTCGAGAGCCTGCAAGAGCACCACCGGGCCGCCGGCGCCGCCTCGGGGGGCGCCCAGCTGCCGGGCTCGGATATCGCCGACGGCGCGGCCACCCGAGCGTCCAAGCGGTGAGCCTGCTCGGCCGCCGCCGGCACGCCGCGGGCGGATCCGGGTCCCGGTCGAGCGTCGACCTGTCCAGCCGCGTCGGCTCGCTCACCCTGGCCTCGCCGGTCGCCACCGCGGCCGGCACCTCGGGCCACGGCGCCGAGCTCGCCGCCTACTTCGACCTCTCTCGGCTCGGCGCGGTGGTCGTGAAATCCCTCGCCGCGGCCGCGTGGCCGGGCAACCTGCCGCCCCGGGTGCACCCGCTTCCCGCCGGGATGCTGAACAGCGTGGGGCTGCAGGGGCTCGGCGTACGGGCGTGGCTGGAGGACGAGCTGCCGGCCCTCGAGGCGAGTGGAGCGACGGTTGTCGCGAGCATCTGGGGACGCACGGTCGAGGAGTTCGCCCGCGCCGCCGAGCTGCTCGCTACGGCGCCGCCCTGTGTCGTGGCGGTCGAGGTCAACGTGTCGTGCCCGAACCTCGAGGACCGGAGCAGGATGTTCGCCCATTCTGGCGAGGCGACCGCCGCCGCGGTGACGGCGAGCGCTGCCTGCGGACGGCCTCGCTGGGTGAAGCTCTCCCCGAACGCGGCCGACCTCGTGGAGGTGGCGGGCGCCGCGCTCGAAGCGGGCGCGGAGGCCCTGGTCCTCGTCAACACGCTGCTCGGGATGGCGATCGACACCGAGCACGACCGACCGTTCCTCGGAGCCGGGGGAGGAGGGCTTTCCGGCGGCGCGCTACACCCGGTCGCGGTGCGCGCGGTCCATGACTGTCGCTCGGCCTTCCCGACTGCCGGGATCGTCGGGGTGGGCGGCGTGGCGAGCGGCCGGGACGCCGCGGAGCTGTTGCTCGCGGGGGCCGACGTTGTCGAGGTCGGCACCGCCACCCTGGCCGATCCGCGGGCCCCGCTGCGGGTCCTCGAAGAGCTCGAGGCGTGGTGCGCCAACCGGGGCGCCGCCACCGTGCGTGAGATCGTCGGCGCGGCGCGCAATTCATAATCGCAGGTCGGCCTAGCGTGGACGTCTGCGGATTGCCTGGGACAGCTCACAGAGCGTTCACGGACAAGGCACCGCTTGACATTACGAACGCGCTACGTTGTCCCGAACGTCCCCACGTGGGGGGTGATCCCGCCTGCCCGCAAGGCCGGCCCGGTGTCAGGAGGCAGACATGAGAAGTGTGCGGAAGCGGCCAGGTCTGATTGCCGCCACCGCCGTCGTGGCGGGCTCGGTGTTCGCTCTGGCCGCCAACGGGGCGAGCTCAGCGGCGAACACCAGCGCAGCCCGCTCGTCGCACGCCCAGAAGGTCAAGGGCGGCACGGCCACCTTCGCCGAGGGCGCCCAGGCGCCCCCCAACTACATCTTCCCCTTCGAGGGACTGCAGTTCTTCAGCGTGCAGAACATCAACCAGTTCCAGTACCTGCTGTTTCGGCCGCTCTTCTGGTTCGGAAACAACGGCCAGCCCACGCTCAACACCTCCATCTCGCTCGCGGCGCAGCCGACCTACACCAACGGCTCCAAGACCGTGACCGTCGACCTCAAGAACTACAGCTGGTCGAACGGCGAGAAGGTCACCGCGCACGACGTCTTGTTCTGGATGAACATGCTGAAGGTCGAGAAGGGCAGCTGGGCCGGGTACGCGGCGGGCACCATGCCTGACGACGTGGTCTCGATCACCACGCCGACCCCGACCAAGGTCGTCTTCAATCTCAACGGCCCGGTGAACTCCTACTGGTTCACCTACAACGAGCTGTCCCAGATCACTCCCCTGCCGATGGCCTGGGACATCGCGGCGAGCGGTCAGAAGGCTGGCTCACAGTCGTGCGGGACCGCTTCCTACGCTGCAGTGACCGTGAAGACCGTGACGGTCAAGGGAGCCCCGTCGGTAGTCCCGGTCTCGGCCGCCGCCAAGTCCTGCGCGGCGGTATACACCTTCTTGTCGAAGGAGTCGGGCTACGACCCGGCAAACCCGAAGGGTGCGAACAACTCCCTCAGCACCTACGCGACGAACCCGCTGTGGCAGGTGGTCGACGGCCCCTGGCACCTGAGCGCGTTCACCACGAGCGGCCAGGCGACGTTCGTGCCGAACAAGCACTACTCCGGACCGGTCAAGCCGACGCTGTCGAAGTTCGTCGAGCTGCCCTTCACCTCGGCAAGCGCTGAGTTCAACGCCCTCGTCGGCGGCAAGTTGAACTACGGCTACATCCATGCCGATGAGATCACCTCGGCGGCGAAGAGCGTCACCCAGCCAGGTGCCAACAACCCTCGGCTCGGCAGCTTCAACATCGTCCCGCTGTACGGGTGGGCCATCAACTACTTCCCGTACAACTTCAACTCGACGGCGGGCGTCGGCGGCCACGCCGGCCAGCTCTTCAGGCAGCTCTACTTCCGGCAGGCCTTCCAGTACCTGGTCGACCAGCCGCTGTACCTGAAGAAGATCTACAAGAACTACGGGGTGGGCACCTACGGGCCCGTCCCGGTCGACCCGACCACCCCGTTTGCCTCGTCCTACGAGAAGTCCAACCCGTACCCCTACAACCCGAAAAAGGCGGTCTCGCTCCTCAAGGCGCACGGCTGGGACGTCAAGGCCAATGGCACCTCGACGTGTACCGACGCGGCGAAGTGCGGCGTCCCGGCGGGCTCGCCGCTGTCCTTCACCCTTCAGTACGTGAACAACTCGGCCTCCGAGCAGGAGCTCATGACCGCCGAGAAGTCCTCGTGGGCGTCGGCCGGCATCAACGTGACGCTGACCTCGGGCTCGTTCAACACGGTGATCGGCTCGGCGCTGCCCACCAACAAGGGCTGGGACTTCGAGAACTGGGGCGCGGGCTGGATCTACGCCCCGGACTTCTACCCGACCGGTGAGCTGCTGTTCCAGACGGGTGCGGGCTCCAACGCCGGCGGCTACAGCAACGCCCACAACGACGCGCTGATCGCGGCGACCGACTTCAAGCCCGGTCTGGCGAACATGATGCAATGGGAGAACTACCTTGCCAACCAGCTCCCGGTGGTGTTCCAGCCGAACGTGGCGAACCCCATCGACGAGATCCAAAAGAGCCTGAAGGGTGCAACCCCGTTGAACCCGCTCCAGGCCGTCACCCCGGAGAATTGGTACTTCACGAAGTAGCCGCTCCCGGGGGACGAATAGACTTCCTCGAAGTCGAGTGACCACCCCCGGTTGCCTGGGCCGCTACGGCGCCCCGGCAACCGGGGGTGTCGCGTATCGCCCCCGAATCGGTTCGGTCGATGGTGCGACACAGGTAGTGCAATGAGATATGACATCACCAAGAGGGGGGAGCAGCCCTGATCGCGTACCTCGTGCGACGGGTGGTCCAGGCCTTCATCGTCGTCATCGGCGTCGTGTTGCTCACGTTCCTGCTCGCCCACGTCATTCCCGGCGGGGAGGCCCGCTCCGTCCTCGGAAGCCGGGCGACGCCGGCCGCGATCGCCCAGTTCAACCGGGCGAACGGCTATGACCTGCCGATCTGGGACCAGTTCTACCGCTACATCCAGGGGATCCTGGCGCATTTCAACCTCGGCTACTCCTACAAGTCCAACCAGGCGGTCTCCTCGCTCATCTCAGAGCGCCTCCCGAAGACCCTCGTGCTCGTGGGGATCTCCACGGCCTTGGCGGTGATCATCGCGGTCCCCCTTGGGGTCCTGCAGGTGGTGCGTCGCAACAAGCCGATCGACTACGTGGCGACGGGGATCGCCTTCCTCTTTTACAGCGCTCCGGCGTTTCTCATTGGAACGCTGTTCATCTTGTACTTCGCGATCGACCTCCACTGGTTCTCGGTAGAGGCGCCACAGGGTTCGAGCGTGGGCAGCATCCTGGCCGATCCACGCGCCCTCGTCCTCCCGGTGGTCACACTTGCCTCGGCGACGATCGCCTCGTTCAGCCGCTACATGCGTTCCTCGATGCTGGACGTGCTTTCCGAGGACTACATCCGCACCGCGAAGGCGAAGGGAGCCGGACCCCGTCGAGTCCTCTTTCGCCACGCGCTGCGCAACGCACTGATCTCGATCGTCACCCTGCTCGGCCTTTCGGTTCCCTCCATCGTCGGGGGCGCCGTGATCACCGAGACCGTCTTCAACTTCCCGGGGATGGGACTTTTGACGGCTCAGGCTGCCATCAACAATGACGTCCCGCTCCTGCTCGGCACGACCTTCGTCGCCTCCCTGGCCGTGGTGATCGGGTCGCTCACATCGGACATCCTGTACGCGGTCGTCGATCCCCGGGTGCGCTATGGCCGACGCTGAGGCCGACCTCAGCCGGTCGGGAAGGAGCAAGCCGTGAGCCTCGAACTTCCACCGCTCACGCCCGGTGAGACCGCGCTCGTGCGCGGCGATGTGGGCCCGAGCGAGGTTGAGCCCGAGCCTTCTGCTGGCCTGTGGCGCCTGGTGCTGCGTGCCTTTGTCGAGAACAAGCTCGCCGTGGTCGGTGCCGTGATCATCGTGTTGATGATCCTGTTCTGCTTTCTCGGCCCGATCTTCTACTCGACCAACCAGACGAACAGCCAAGAAGCGCTCCTCAATTCGACGCAGAACTCCCCGCCGGGGGGGCCGAACCCGCTCGGGACCGACGGAAACGGCTTCGACATCCTGGGGCGGATCATGTTCGGGGGCCAGACGTCGCTGACCGTCGGGTTCGCCGCAGCGGCGATGGCGACGGTGGTCGGGGTGCGGTGGGGAGCGATCGCCGGTTTCTTCGGCCGCTCGGTCGACGCCGTC
>JAODBN010000267.1 GCA_025463965.1 Acidimicrobiaceae bacterium | reverse complement strand
ACCCTCTACGCCCAGTGGGTGGCCAACGCCCACACGGTGACCTTCTCGGCCAACGGCGGCAAACGCACCATGAGCTCGGAAGTGACCAACACGGCGAGCGCGCTGAGCACAAGCGGCTTCACGGCGTCTGGCTTCAGATTCGGCGGCTGGAACACCGCCGCTGACGGCTCGGGAGTCTCTTACTCGCAGGGGGCGAGCTACGCGTTCACCGCCGACACCACCCTCTACGCCCAGTGGGTGGCGCTTCCGACCACCGCGGCGCTGAATGTCGCGCCTCCGCCGAGCTTCGTTCCGGGTACGTCGTTCGGTTCACCCACATCGGTAACGGTCGGTTCGACCGGTGGGGCAACGACCTTGACGCAGACCGTAAGCGGTATGACGGCGACCGTCGTTATTCCGCCCAACGCTTTGCCGGCCGGAACCACCGTGAGCATCTACCCGGTGGCATCGAATGCCGCGATCAAGGCGACGGTTCCCAGCGGACGCTCGTACGTTTCGTCGTTCGCCGTGTCATGGCAGAGTCCCGGTGGGGGATCGCCTGTACCGTCGGCCCCGATCACCCTGGTGGTGTCGGATCCGAAGATCGTTCCGGGCCAGACGGTCTATGAGATCACGCCCAAGGGTCTCGTGGCTGTAGGCACGGCCACAAGAAACGGCACGGTTGCGATCACCTTCGTGGATGACCCGGTGTTCGTCGTGGCCGGGATTCCGAAGCTGGTGATCACTTCGAAGTCGCTTGGTCTGCCTCATTCGACCATCGAGCTCAAGCTCAAGTGCGTCACCGGCATCTCCTGTGACGGCACCGTGGAGTTCAGCGTTGCGCGTAGGACGCTGTTCGGGACGAGGACCATCGTGTCGCACGTCGTCGTTGCCCGTGGGATCGTTTCGATCAGCCACGGGAAAACCGGCGTGGTCGTCCTCCACGTCACGACGGCTGGTAAGTCGATCTTGCTCCGTGGGCTAGCGCTCCGGCACTTCAGAGTGTCTCTCCTCGATCTTCTCACTGGACGTGTCCGGACCGTCTCGTCGCTCAATCTCTGGTAGCAGGGTCAGTTCCGTCGCCCGCTTCTTCTCGAGCGACGGCCGCCAAGTCACGTGGCCAAGGACGGCGGCTCCGGGAGCAGTACCGATCCCCCTAACGCAGGTCCCCCGTCCATCTCGAACCGTTCGATCCGAGAGACTGAAGCGCCGGCCCGAACGCGTCGGCGTGATCCCTAGGGCGGAGAGATGTCCGTGGCGAGGCTGTCCCGCTCGGTCGTCACCGCAAGCACTCCCTTCGCGAGAGACGCTTTCTGCCGCGCGAGGTGGCCACGTGAGCACCGACCTACGAAGGGAGGCCACGTTGTGCTCCTACGTCCCTCGCTCCGCGACCGCTTCCGGAAGAGCTCGCCACGAAGCCCGAGACTGGCGCGGCTGTAGCCCATTTTTGTCTTGACGGGGAACGCCTGAAAGCACTCGCTCACCCGATCGTCCCGGAGGAGAATGGACTGGAGTTCCGCTGAGCCGTTTCAGCGAGTGCGCTCGGAGGGACTCGAACCCCCAACCTTCTGATCCGTAGTCAGATGCTCTATCCAATTGAGCTACGAGCGCCTGTGGCGCGCCCGACGTCGACGAGGTCGACGTCGCCGCTGCGAAGCGGCGCCCATGGTAGCCGGACCGGCGTGAACCTCGTCACGGGCGGCCCGACCGAACGCCATGGCTCGAGCGGAGAGGGGGGGATTTGAACCCCCGGGACCTTGCGGTCCACCTCATTAGCAGTGAGGCCGATTCGGCCGCTCTCGCACCTCTCCCGGTTACCTCCAGGTGGTGGTTGTCCACCGCCAGGAGCGCCGCCCAAGATACTGCGCCCGGACGCGACGCGGAGAAGGGGCAGGTTGGCGACCCTGCCTCAGGCTTTGGGCTCCCGACGCCTCACTGCCAAGGGTCACGGGTAGGCTCCGGGTCGCGACTGGAGCTCCCCCGGACCTGTTTCGCCATTCCGAGGAACGTCTCCGCCCCGGATCCTGGGACGCGACTGGCAACTCGGACGAACGACAACAAGGAGTGGGGGAAAACGGTGCCGGAGCGCAGGGCCCGATCCCCGTTTCCACGCGGACGTGAGCGACTCACGCGTGAGCTGAGCGCAGGGGCATTGCTCGTCGGTGCGGCAGCCGTCGGTTCGCTGCTCTCCTCGCTTGTGACGACCACCGCGAGCGCTGCCTCGGATCAGGTGGTCAGCGCAGGCCTCGTCGAGGTCGGGTCGGCGGCGGTGGTCCCGGCAGGGGCTCACGCGATCGGCAGTGTGTCGACCAGCAGCCCCATCACGGTTGGCGTCGCACTTGACTCACAGGATCCGACCGGACTTGCTGCGTACGCAGCCGGAGTGGCGGATGCTTCGTCGCCCGACTACCACCGCTACCTCACGCCCTCGCAGTTCGCAGCCCGGTTTGGTCCGGCGCCAGCCGCCATCGCCGCCGTTCAGACATCTCTGCGGTCTCAGGGCCTTGCTGTCGGCGCCCCTTCGGCGAACGGCCTAATGCTCACGGTGAAGGGGACGGCAGGCCGGATCGAGGGCGCCTTCCACACCGAGCTCACCCGGTATCGCCTTGCCGGAGGCCAGTCCGGGTGGTCCGCCTCCACTGCTCCCCGCCTCCCCGCCTCGCTCGGGAGCTCGGTCTCGGCGGTGCTCGGCCTCGACAACCTGGCCATCCCGCACGCCCTGGTGGCTCATCCTGCGCTAACCCGGCGAACAGCGCAGCAGGCGCGCGCCCCTGTGGCAGCTGCAACGAGCATCACCAAGGTGGCAGCTGCAACGAGCACCAAGAAGACGGCGGCACCCGTCGCTTGCGCTGCCGCGAAGCTCGCGGCCTCGAACGGTGGCGGATGGACCGACAGCCAGCTCGCTGGGGCCTACGGCCTCACGGGCCTCTACCGCGCCGGTGACCTAGCGCGGGGCCAGACCATCGCCATGTTCGAGCTCGAGCCGTACTCGAGCCGGGACCTTGCCGCATTCAACCGGTGTTACTTCGGCACGAGCCACGCTGGCCAGATCTCGGTGGTGCCGGTCGACGGTTTCGCGCTCAGGGGCACGGGTTCGGGAGAGGCACTGCTCGACCTCGAGGACGTTTCCGCTCTCGCTCCCGACGCCAAGATCGTCGTTTACCAGGCACCCAATACGACCTTCGGGGGGGTGGACGCCTACAACGCCATGGTCAGTGAGGACCGGGCCAGCATCATCTCGACGAGCTGGGGCGAGTGCGAGTCCGCGCTCCAGACCGGGGCTCCTGGAGTCCAGCAGCTCGAGAACGTGATCTTCGAAGAAGCGGCAGCTCAGGGCCAGACCGTTTTCGCCGCCGCCGGTGACACCGGTTCGGACGACTGCGCGAGCACGCCTTTTTCCACGAGCACCCCGGCGCCCCCCTACCTGTCCGTCGACGACCCGGCCAGCCAGCCGTACGTGGTCGGCGTGGGTGGAACGTCGCTCGCCACCGTTACCGACCCAGCCTCTGAGACGGTGTGGGACGACGGTGCCAAGTGGGGGAGCGGCGGCGGTGGCATTTCCAACGTCTGGCCGAGTCCGGCCTGGCAGAGCGGATCGGGCATTCCCGGGGTCCAGCAGTCTCGTGGCCGTCAGGTGCCCGACGTGAGCGCTGCCGCCGACGAGTGGCGCGGCGTCACGGTGTTCAGCGCGCTGTTCGGCGCCTCGCCGGGGAGCGTTCGTGCCCGGTTATCCACCGCCGGCCCACCGCCGGGCTGGACCACTCTCGGTGGCACCTCGTCGGCTGCTCCGATCTGGGCGGCTGTCGCCGCGGAGATTGCCGCGTCCCCGGCGTGCGCAGCCCTGCCCGTT
>JAODBN010000256.1 GCA_025463965.1 Acidimicrobiaceae bacterium | reverse complement strand
GATCGGCATCGCCCCGCTCACGTGGGCGATCCGTCGGCTGGCGGCACGCCACGTTCGTACGCACTCGTCGGAACTCCTCGCAGCTGAAACAAGCACTGTCACAATCGAGATTCACTCTGCCGGACACCAGCGGGCCACATCGGTCACAGCGTCCGTCACTTTCCCCGCTGAGCGATAAAAGTCCCCATATCTGATCATGCCGGCCCGGAGCGTGCGATCCGCCGAGATTTGAACCGGACGAGGTCCTGAGCCGTTGCCCAGGGTGAGACTTAGCCGAAATTGGGTGCCGACACTGGGAGGTGACGAGTGCCGGTCGACCGCCCAGACCCAGCCGACGATCCCGATGAACCAGGCCTCGTTCGCCCGCCCGACGATCCCAGGGCACCCGACGCCGCCCCGCCGCTGCCTCTAGACCGGGCCAGCCGAGTCGCCGTCCACCGCGCTAACCGAGCCCAAGTCGAGCAGGCATATGCCGCCCACGAGGAGAGCGCACATGATGACACCCGCGGCGCGACCGCCGACGCGGACGCCGACCGCGACTCCTGGAGCGACGCGCTCCCGTCGCTGCGAGCCGCCTGGGACCAGCACCAAGACCTGTATCCGGAACGAGAGCGCGCGACTCCCCGCACGCACACCGACGGCTCCTGGTCCTCCGGCGAAGCCCACAGGCTCACACCCGAACAGAACGCCGAAGCCACCAAGGCCTGCGCCGACATCCACGACGAGGGCGAACGAGTCGTCCTCCCGGCAATGCGCCAGATCGAAGCCGCCAACCCCAGTCGCGGCCTGGCCGGCCTGGAACACATGCTCAAAGGAGCGGATCGCCTCAAGGAGAAGATCGCCGACATCCTGCTGGTGGAATCACGTCTGTCTCCGCGCGAGGCACTGGACAAGGTGCCCGACGCAGTGCGATACACGTTCACCTACAGCCCCGATCGCTACGCTGAAGGGGTCCGCGCTGACATCGACCGGCTCAAGGCAGACGGATTCGAAGAGATAAAGCTCAAGAACCTCTGGTCGGGCAGCCAGTACAAGGGGATCAACACCCAGTGGCGCAGGCCGGAGACGGGGCTTCGTTTCGAAGTGCAGTTCCACACGCCAGAGAGCCTGCAAGCCAAGGAACTGACGCACGGGGCCTACGATCGACTACGCCGCCCCGAGAATGAGACGACCCAGGTCGAACGTGATGAACTTGAGGAGTTCCAGCGTCGGGTAAACAAGTCACTCGTTATGCCTCCCAGCAGCGAAGAAATCAGAGACTTTCCAGAGAGGAAACGATGACCGACCAGATCACCTACTACGCGATCGTCGACGAGGACAGTACACCCGACAGACCCGTTGGCGTGTTCCGCCGTGCGAAGGGCAACGGGGGTCAAGTCGACGAGGTGTTCTCACGTCACCTGAAGTGGGAGTTCTCGCCACTCCTCTACTCGGCCGAGCGGGGAGATACCACGTACGACTTCATTTCGATCACCCAAGACGAGGCTGACCAGATTGTCGCACGGATTCGGGAGGCGGCAGAGCCCGCGGAGTAGGTCACCCGCGCCCTGTGCAGCTAAAAGATCAAAATCCATCAGTCCGAACGGTCGCGTGCTCCGCCTTCACCCGCCATTTCTCATGCCGATTAGCGCCCCGCATCCGTGACCTCCCAGGAGGAGGAAGAGCCGTGCGCCGTCCGCATCCTGAACGCCGCTGTCGCCGGCTCCATCGTCGGCCTGCCAGTCATCTGACGGTGCCGCGAGTCCCAGCGCCCAACCGCTGCAACCGATTGCGCCACGATAAGGTGGAGGTAAAGTCCGTGGCGAAACCCCGAGACGGAGCGATAGATAGCTATGTCCGAAATATCCGAATCGGGCGATGACTCTATGGATGTCTCCGATGTGGAGCGGCTCGATACCGGAGCAGCGCACATCGCGCGGGTCTACGACTACTGGCTGGGCGGGAAGGATAACTTCGCCGCTGACCGGGCCGCCGGAGGGGAGGCCCTGGAGGCATTCCCCGGCCTGATCTCCTCCGTCCGCGCCAACCGCGCCTTCCTCGCCCGCACCGTGCGCTACCTGGCCGGGGAGCGGGGAATCCGTCAGTTCCTCGATATCGGCACCGGCATCCCGGCGTCGAACAACACCCACGAGGTCGCTCAGTCCGTTGCCCCCGATACGCGGGTCGTCTACGTCGATAACGACCCGATGGTCTTGGCGCATGCCCGCGCCCTGCTCGGCAGCGGCCCGCACGGCGCGACCGACTACATCGACGCGGACCTGCGCGACACCGGCAAGATCCTCGAGGTCGCAGGCAGGACGATCGACTTCACCGAGCCGGTCGCCGTGATGCTGATCGCCGTGCTCCACCTGATCAGCGACGAGGACAACCCGCGGCAGATCATCGAGGAGCTGATTGCCGCCGTGCCGCCGGGAAGCACGCTGTCGATCTCGCATGTCCCCAACGACATGCACATGGGCCAGATGTCCGACATGAGCGACCGCCTCAACCGGCTGCTCGCCCAGCGGAGCACCTACCGAAGCCGCGCCGAGGTCACCGGCCTCTTCGACGGACTGAAACTCGTCAAGCCGGGCGTGACCCCGATCCAGCAGTGGCGCCCGGATACCCCGGAGGAAGCGAGCGCGGTCGCCGCGATGTGGGGCGGCGTCGCCCTCAAGGTATAGACCGCTCCACCTCGGGCGAGCGGGAACCACTGGAGGGAGTCTGATGCTGTTCGGAGCGGCCAACATCAACCTCGGGGCGCTGGGCATCCCGGACGTGACC
>JAODBN010000249.1 GCA_025463965.1 Acidimicrobiaceae bacterium | reverse complement strand
AAGGAAGTCGTAGACGGCAGCCCCGAGCAGGACGACCGCGAGCAGGATAAGGCCCGCGCCTACCAGCACGGTGACGATGTCCTGGGTCTTCTCCAGGATGCTCATTGCCGCGCGGAGCTGGTCGGCGACGGGGCCTTCGCGGCGCGTTGAAGACTCGTGAGAACGAGCTGGCCCTTCGTTTTCCATAGCGTCTTCTCCCTCCCCGGCGAGCACTGTCCTGTGCTGACACTCGCGGTGGATCGCCGCGATCGGATCGAAGCCTTGTGTGATCCCATGTGTAGCCCGTCAAGCACGAGGCTACTGGCCCGACGGCGTTGGGGGCGATGAGCGATCGTGGTGCAAAGTTCTACGTCAGCGTCGCCGAGCGGTACTGGCGATCCCCGGCGGCGCTCAGCAGCTGGCGTTGTCGGCGACCCGTGGCTCCGGCTCGCCGAGCGAAGGCCCGCCGCCGATCGTCCGCAGTTTGGGGAGTTCGGCGATTGTGGCCGGGAGCGGCAACCACAGACTGAAGAACCGATACACAAAGCACCCGGCGACCGCAGCGGCGAGTGGAGCGCCCGAGTCCCATAACACGAGCGGGAGGAACAGGTCGATGAAGCCTGCTCCGCCGAACGGCGCGGAGCGCCGGCTGAGCGCGTATCCTACGGCGTCTCTCAATATCACCGACGGTACTGACATGTGGTAGCCGAAGGTCGCCATGCCGGCCCAGAGCGAGTAGATCTCTCCGGCCCAGAACAGGGCCATGCCCACCATGGGAAGTCCTCTGCCGGTCGCCTCGCTCACCAGCTGTCTCAGCATCCACACCGCGTCGAGGGCGACGCCGAGCCATCGACGCCATCCCTTTGCCTCTCGGAATCGGTCCCGGTAGCGGGTCGCCGCGAATGCAGCGACGGCAGCCCCGACAGGAGGAGCGACTGCCCATGGCCACACGAAGTCGAGCGCAGGCGGATCGGTGCGCCCCGTAACGAGCAGGTAAATCGCCGACGCGCAGCAGCCGAGTGCAAGCGGAGCGTGTTCCAGCGCGTCGAGGCCGGCGACCCGTACCTCGGCGTCGCGTTCGCTGGCCCCGGCGGCGCGCATGGCGAACTTGTCGACGCTCGCGCCACCACGGGAAAGGAATCCGCCGAAACCGGCGATGACTGCGGCCCAGCGCTCCGCTGCAGTGAGTTCGGGGCCGCCTCCTACCTTCGAGATCCCCTCATAGGCGAGGCGGTAGCCGGCGAGCGCCACGGCGACGCCTCCGAGGCTGGCCGCGATGTACGGCCAGTCGAGACGTGAGAGCCGACGCCCCACGGTCTCGAAACCCGCGATCGTGCACAGACCGACGTTTGCCGCGCCATAGAGGAGGGCGGCAAACAGGCACATGAGCAGGAGCTTTCGCGGTGAGGGCGCGATCCGATTCCAGAGCCGGTCGGCAGCTTCGCCCCTCCATGTGTCGGCCACGTCGCAATCTTTCCGGTCGCCCGACAGGCCAAACACCTGGCCCAGCAGCCGAGGGCGACACGCCGAATCGCACCATGAGCGGACTCCGGGAGCGGTCTGAACTCCCGGTGAATGGGCATCTCTTCGCTCCTTCGCCAGGTTGCCCCCCAAAAGGGCCGGAGGTAAGGTCCCGCGCACGGGCGACTCGTCGGCGAGGAGGGCGTCGACATGAAGTCGAAAAGGTGGCTTGGGCTCGCCCGCGTTGGCGAGCACGGCCTGGCCTGAGCATCACTGGCGCATCGCGCTGGCAACCCCGGCATGGGTCGGAGCCCGGCCTGGTGGTTCGAAACCCGGCGCACGTCTGCAGCTCTTGCTTGCGACCGGGGCAACTAAGGACTGAACGGCCTCCCGTTCGGGGAGAGCCGGAGCTGATGCGATCGGAGGCCGCGTGGGCCCCGGGAGGAGCACCGGATGAGCTACGTCTACGACTTCGATCACCCGCACGAGGTGGCGCCGCGAGAGCTGCGCCAGCTGCTCGGCGGCAAGGGAGCGAACCTCGCCGAGATGACCTCGGTGCTGCACCTGCCGGTGCCGCCGGGCTTCACCATTTCGACCGAGGCGTGCCGGGCCTTCCTCGCCGGCGGCTGGCCGGACGGCCTGGACGAAGAGATCGCTCAGCACCTCGAGCGCCTTGAGGCGACGATGGGTCGTCGCCTCGGCAGCGGCGACGACCCCCTGCTCGTGTCCGTTCGCTCAGGAGCGGCCGCCTCGATGCCCGGGATGATGGACACGGTCTTGAACCTCGGCCTCAACGACGACTCGGTGGAGGGCCTGGCTGCCCACAGCGATGAGCGCTTCGCCTTCGACTCCTACCGGCGGCTGCTTCAGATGTACGGCCGGATCGTGCTCGGGGTAGACGACCGGTCCTTCGACGCGGACCTCCAGACCACCAAGGAGCGCCTCGGGATCACCAACGACGCCGAGATGCGAGCGCCGGAGCTTCGCGAGCTCGCCGAGCGCTCTAAGGCCCGCATTCTTTCCGAGCTCGGGCGGCCCTTCCCCCAGGACCCAGCAGCTCAGCTGCGCGGCGCCATCGAGGCCGTCTTCTCCTCGTGGAACGGCCAGCGCGCCAGGACCTATCGCGAGCGCGAGAAGATCCCCCACGACCTCGGGACTGCGGTCACGATCCAGGCGATGGTGTTCGGTAACCGTGACGACGAAAGCGGGACGGGCGTGGGCTTCACCCGGGACCCGGCAACGGGGGAGAACAAGCCCTACGGCGACTTCTTGTGGAACGCCCAGGGCGAGGACGTCGTGGCCGGGATCCGGCACCCGCTTTCGCTCGAGAACCTTGCTGAACGGGCTCCCGAGCTGCATCGCGAGCTGATCGGGGCCTTCGCCCGGCTCGAGGAGCATTTCCGCGACATGTGCGACGTGGAGTTCACCATTGAGCAAGGTCGCCTCTACCTCCTCCAGACCCGAGTCGGTAAGCGCACCGGGCGAGCCGCGATCCGCATGGCGGTCGAAATGGTCGACGATCCCTTCATCGCGCTAGGTCGATCGGAGGCCGTCCAGCGGGTAAATCCGGACCATATCGACGGCGTGCTGCACCCCCAGTTCGCGGACGCGGTGGTGACGGTCGCGACCCGTGGCCTCGGCGCATCTCCAGGCGCAGCCGTCGGCCGGGTCTGCCTGAGTGCGGAGCGGGCCGTCGAGCTGAGCCGCGAAGGCACGGCGGTGATCCTCGTTCGCGAGGAGACATCTCCGGACGACATCCACGGGATGCTTGCGGCGACGGGCATCTTGACGCGTCGTGGCGGTCTCGTCTCACACGCGGCCGTGGTCGCCCGGGGCTGGGGCAAGCCGGCCGTCGTGGGCGCCGAGCGAGTGGAGATCGGTAAGGGGGAGATCCGGATCGGGGGCACGCGTGTCGCCGAGGGCGACCTCATCTCGATCGACGGGACGACGGGTGTGGTCGCCCTCGGGGCGGTCGCCCTCTCCGCCGCCCAGCCGCCGGAGTCGCTGGAGGTGTTGCTGTCGTGGGCGGACGAGATTCGCAAAGGTCGCCTCGGGGTTCGCGCCAACGCCGACAGCGGACCGGACGCGGCGAACGCCAGGTCGCTCGGCGCGGAGGGCATCGGGCTGTGCCGAACCGAGCACATGTTCCTCGCCCCCGACCGCCTGCCGGTGGTACGCCGGATGATCCTCGCCACGGGACCCGAGGAAGAAGAGGCCGCGCTCGAAGAGCTGCGTGAGGTCCAGCGGACGGACTTCCTCGAGATCCTCGAGGCGATGGACGGGCTGCCCGTGACGGTGCGGCTGCTGGATCCCCCCCTGCACGAGTTCCTCCCCGACGCGTCGGTCCTCGCGCTGAAGCAGGCGACCGTGGGACTGAGCCCGGAAGAGGAGCGTCTGCACGAGGCGGCGCTTCGCTGGCAGGAGCAGAACCCGATGCTCGGGACGCGTGGGGTGCGCCTCGGCATCCTCAAGCCCGGGCTGTACGCGATGCAGGTCCGTGCGCTGCTCGACGCAGCGGCCGAGCGGGCCGCAGCCGGAGGACGGCCCGTGGTGGAGGTGATGATCCCGCTCACGGTGTCGCGCGAGGAGCTTCAGCTGGCGCGCTCGTGGGTGCAAGAGGTGCTCGCCGAACGCCCCGTCGGCGGTGTGAAGGTGGCCATCGGCACGATGATCGAGACGCCTCGCGCCGCGCTTCGCGCCGGAGAGCTCGCCGAGGCCGCCGACTTCTTCTCCTACGGGACCAACGACCTCACCCAGATGACGTTCGGCTTCAGCCGGGACGACGTGGAGGCCCGGATGATGGCCACGTACCTCGAGCGCGGGCTGATCCCGGCCAACCCCTTCGAGACGATCGACGTCGACGGTGTCGGCGAGCTATTGCGGACGGCCACCGAGCAGGCCAGAGCGGCGAAGCCCAGCCTGAAGATTGGGATCTGTGGCGAGCACGGTGGTGATCCCGCCTCGATCGACTTCTTCGCTCGGCTCGGGCTCGACTACGTGAGCTGCTCGCCCTACCGGGTACCGGTCGCCCGGCTCGCCGCGGCCCAGGCCGTCCTCACATTGAGCCGTCCGCTGGCTGCCGATCCGAGCGGCGCACCGACCGGCGCACCTTGGACCGTGCACTCCTAGGCTTCAGAGCGCGTCCACACCGGCGCTTCTCGCGTAGTGGCAGTGGACCGTGGCTAGCAGAAGACGCCACATCGATCGAGCCTCGGCGACGTCGTCCACGCCCACGAGCCGGACGGTCACCTCCATCTGCGCGAGCGTATCGGGCAGGTCCGAGCGGCCCGGAGTCGTCTGATGACGTAAGCGGGCGAGATGCAGGCGCCAGCCGATCTCCGGGGGTGGCTAGCTGGCCGGAAGCACCGCTTCGATCGCGCCGATGACCGTCTCGTTCTCAGGCTCGATCGTGGGGCGAAAGCGCGCGGCGACCGTTCCGTCCGGGGCGACGAGAAACTTCTCGAAGTTCCACTTCACGTCACCCGCCTCGCCGTCGGTGTCCGGCGTGGAGACGAGCTCCTCGTAGAGGGGATGGCGCCCTGGCCCGTTCACTTCGATCTTCTCGGTGAGCGGGAAGGTGACCCCATAGGTTGTCGAGCAGAAGGTCTGGATCTCCTCGGCAGTCCCTGGCTCCTGGCCGGCGAACTGGTTGGACGGAACGCCGAGCACCGTGAAGCCGCGGTCCGCGTAGCGCTCCTGGAGCGCCTCGAGACCGGTGTACTGCGGCGTCAGCCCGCAGCGCGACGCCACGTTCACGACGAGGACCGCCTGGCCGGCGAATTGGTGGAGGTCGAGCGGCGTGCCATCGAGGGCGCTGATCTCATTGTCGTAGAGGGACATGCCCGCAAACCTACCGGCGCTGCCGTTCCGGTCATGCGAGGAGATCGGGCAACGGCCGGAGGACCGATCCGTCCCATAGGAGGATCCGTCAGGTGCCAAAGAGCCGGTCGCCGAAGTCGCCGAGGCCCGGGACGATGTACGCGTTGGCATCGAGTCCCTCGTCGATGGCAACCGTGTACACGTCGACCGCAGGATGCGCGGCCTGCAACCGTGCAATTCCTTCGGGCGCCGCGACGACGGACAACAGAGTGATGTGGCGCGGTCCGCCCGCCTCCAGTGCCGAGCAGGCCGCCGCTGCCGATCCCCCCGTGGCGAGCATCGGATCCAACAACAGGGCGGTTCGGTTCTCGAGCGGCGGGAGCTTTGAGTAGTAGAGCGACGGCTCGAAGGTGGCATGGTCGCGCTCGAGCCCGAGATAGCCCACGCTCACCTCGGGGAACAGCTCAGTGACCGCTTCGAGCATCCCGAGTCCCGCACGCAAGATCGGCACGGCGACGAGCGGCTCGAGGCGGTTGCCCGCCGTGGGCCGCAACGGCGTCTCGATGCGGACCGGGGTGGTGGGGATTGCTCGCGTGGCCTCGACACAGAGGATGAGGGATAGGCGCTTTGCGATCAGGCGGAACAGCGGCGGAGGGGTGGACCGGTCGCGGAGCGCAGTGAGCAGCACCTGGGCCAAAGGGTGGTCGATGACCGTCACCGCCACGCCGTGCTCCCTTCCTCGGGGCGGCGCATCACGCCGCCAGGTCACCAAGCGACCGGCGCCCGCCGGGTCGAGGTGCCAACACTACCCACGGGCCGACGATCGCCCGAGGAGAGTGCTGACTCTCGCAAAACCGAGCGCCGAACTGGTGTTCGATCCCCCAAGATCCGGGTAGTGGCTTCGACATGAGCGAGCACCAAGAAAGCGATGAGGAGTTGCCGACGACCTCCGAGCCGACACAGAACGCGGAGAAGGACCCCGCTGACTGGATAACCGGACACGAGCCGATGACAGGAGCCCAGGCCTCTTATCTGGCGACACTTGCCCACGACGCGGGGCGCGAAGTCCCCGAGTCCCTCACCAAAGCCGAGGCATCCCGGATGATCGACGAGCTGCAGGCTGAGAGCGGTCGCCTCAAGCGCTGAGTCTCGGGCGCTCGCCTAAGCGGACGGCTCCATCGGCAGCCATTCGAGCACGCGCTGGATCATCTGGTCCCAGTACGGCCAGTCGTGGCCTCCTGGAGCCTCTTCGTAGGTGATCGGAAGCCCAAGGCGCTGGCAGTGGTCGCGGAAACGGACGTTCTCGTCGTAGAGATGGTCCTCTGTGCCGCACCACTGATAGATGGCGGGCAGCGTGTCCGTGCTGGCCTGCTCGGCGAGATGAAAGAGGTCGTTTCCCCCCTTGCGCAGTTGAGACAGGTCACCGAAGGTGCGGCGCGACTCCGGGGTCGACCAATGCGCGGCCAGGTCGGTCGCCCCGGAGAGGCTCGCTACCGCCGCCATGGAGTCCGGATGCGCGAGCCCCCACTTGAGAGCGCCGTAGCCCCCCATCGAGAGCCCGGCGGCGAAGTTGTCCTGGCGCCGGTCCGAAAACCGGAACAGCTGCCGCATCAGGCGCGGCAGCTCCTCCATCACGAAGGTCCCGTAGCGGTAGCCTTCGACCTGGTCGGTGTACCAGCTCCGGTGGGCGCTCGGCATCACCACGGCCAAGGGCAGCTCTTCCACGTAGCGCTCGATCGACGTCCGCCGGGTCCAGGTCGAGTGGTCGTCCGACAGCCCGTGCAAGAGGTACAGGGTCGGCCAACCGTGAGGGGGCGGTTCCGCCTCCGGCACGATCACGGTTGCCTCGGACGCAAGGCCCAACGTGTCGGAGAAGACGCGGCAGGTCAGATGGGCCATGCGGCGACCCTACTGGCGATCGGTTCGCACATCCGGGCGTGCGGTCAGGCGCCGAGCGCCCCCGCCGGTGCCGGCTGGACGCCGGGTAGCCCGTCCTGGCTGTCGCCGTCCGCGTCCTCAGTTGTCAGCGGCTTTGCCAGATTCTCGAGGCTCTGTCCCTCCGCGCGCACCCCGAAGAAGATCTCCACGATGCCTCCGCCGATCATCAGCAAGGCCCCGATCATGAAGGCGAGCGCCGTTCCCGAAAGGCTGCCCGTGCTGTCGAGCTTGGCGAACACGAGGGGACCGGTGATCCCGCCGATACCAGTGCCGACCGCGTAGAAGAAGGCGATCGCGAGCGCTCTTGTCTCCATCGGGAAGACCTCGCTGACCGTCAGGTAGGCGGAGCTCGCGCCTGCGGAGGCGAAGAAGAGCACGACCACCCAGCAAAGCGTCAGCGTCGTCGCCGAGAGGGCCCCGTTGCGAAAGGCCAGCGCGGTACCGAGCAGCAACACTCCCGAGAGCAGGTAGGTGCCGGCGATCATCGGCTTGCGCCCGATGGTGTCGAAGAACCGGGACAACAGCAGTGGCCCGAGCAGGTTCCCGGCCGCGATGACCGCGTAGTAGTAACCAGTGCTGCTCGAGGGCGTGTGGAAGGTGTTCTGCAGGATCGTGGCGAATCCGAAGGTGATGGCGTTGTAGAGGAAGGCCTGCCCGATGAACAGCGCCAGCCCGAGCACGGTTCGGCGCGGGTAGAGGCGGGTGACGGTCGAGAAGATCACGCCGAAGCCGATCGTGCGCCGTTGGCGGATGGTGATGTGCTCGTCCACGGTGTCGAGCTGCTTGCCGGTCTGCTCGGAGACCTGTCGCTCGACGTCGGCCACTAGCTTTTCCGCTTCCTCTTCTCGCCCATGGATGAACAGCCAGCGGGGGCTCTCGGGGACGTTGCGCCGGACGAGCAGGATGACGAGACCGAGCACCACCCCGAGGCCGAAGCACAGTCGCCATCCCACGTCCGCCGGGAGGATGGACTCGTTCAGCGCAGGAATGGTCAGCAAGGCTCCGGCAGCGGCGCCGAGCCAGAACGTCCCGTTCACGATGATGTCGATCCGTCCGCGGTGACGCGCGGGGATGAGCTCATCGATCGCCGAGTTGATCGCGGCGTACTCGCCGCCGATGCCGAAACCGGTGAGCGCCCGGAAGACGTAGAACATCCACGCCCGTGTGGACAGGGCGCTGAGCGCCGTGGCGAGCAGGTACACGCCGAGCGTCACCATGAAGAGGCGCTTCCTGCCGAATCGGTCGGTCAGCCAGCCGAAGAACAGCGCCCCGGCGCACGCACCGGCCACGTACATCGCTGCGGCGAAGCCCGATACCTGTCCCGAGGTGATCTTGATGCCGCTGTTGGCTTGGGTGAGCCGCGTACTGACGTTGCCGACGACCGTCACTTCGAGCCCGTCGAGGATCCAGACCGTGCCCAGCCCGATAAGGATCTTCCAGTGCCAATGCGACCACGGCAGCCGGTCGAGACGCCCGGGAATGTTGGTCCTGATCCTCCCCGTCTCGATTGCGCTGCTCACGATCGAGAGCAGTACCCGTGGGACCCGCTCGTTATGCCAAACGCCAGACGACCGGCATGCCAGCATCGGAAAGGGCAAGCAAATGTCCAGCTGGCCGCATGTGCCGTGCAGACGCCGCGGAGCGACGCCCGATGTCAGTCGCTGAGCGAGATCGCTCCAGCGGCGAGGCCCGCGGCGATGAGATCCTCGACGACGGCGACCTTGCGATCGCCGAATCGATTGGCCAGGCGTGCGCGTACATCGTGGCCGCCCTTGGCAAAGACCAGGGCAGCAAGCGCTCCCACGACGGCGGCCGGAACCGGGCCGCGCTGCTTGCGCCGAGCGAGCTGGCCCGCGCTGAGCCCGCCGAGGAGGGCACGGACGACGAGCGAGGCAGGTCGCAGCCGGCTCTTGGTGCCCGGCAGCTTGTCCACGACCAGCTCGCCGCCTGCCGCAGCGCCAGCGACGATCTTGGCCGGCGGAGCGCCAAGCTGCGGAGGAAGTCCTTCCGAGCGGCCGGACAACAGCACTGCGGCGACGCCGGCCTGGGAACGCAGGCCACTTGCCGCACCGATCAGCAGCGGGCCGAGCAGGTCGGAGGCTGCGATATCGCTCGACCTCGAGCGCGAACGGCGAGCGAGCACCGGCCGGCAGCGTGCCGTCATCGCGGCTCTGTGGGTAGTCCTCACTGTTCCGACCCTATGCAGAAGCTCTCAGCCGCCGGGTTGGGTTCGGTCAGGCCCCATCGGAAGTTGCAAGTCCGCTCGCTACCGTCGTCGGCAGGGCCCTCGGGCCGAGTGCGACGGGAGAACGAGATGGCATCGGAACAGACACAAGCCCGACGCGTGGTGGCGGTCCTCGGTGCCGGAGCCCTCGGCTCCGCGATGGCCGAGCGCCTCGCCGAGGTGGGACACGAGGTCCGGCTGTGGGATCGCAACCAACAGCGTGCCGAGCAGGTTGCACAGACCAACCCGGGAGTGAGCGCCTTCACTGAGCTCGCCGATGCGCTCGTCGGCGCGGCGGTGGTGATGACGGTGCTTCGCGATGGCGAGGCGGTCATCGAGGTGATGGAGGCCGCTCTTCCTCACGTCGAGCGCACCGCCGTGTGGGTTCAGGCGAGCACCGTCGGCCCGAGGTTCGCCGGTCGCCTGGCCGAGCTCGCGCGCCGCCACGGTGTGGCCTATCTCGACGCCCCGGTCTCGGGCAGCACGGCGCCGGCTCGCGAGGGCAAGCTGATCTGGTTGATCTCGGGCGAGGACGACACGATCGAACGCGCCCGACCCGTCCTCGACGCCCTTGGCTCCAAGGTGGTCAAGGTCAAGGGCGAGACCGGAGCGAGCGCCCTGAAAGTCGTCATCAACGCCTGGATGGTGGCGGTCACGGTCGCGATGAGCGAAGTGCTGGACCTCTGTGAGCGTCTTGGGGTCGATCGCCAGGACTTCGTACGTGCCATCGAGGGAGGGCCCCTTGGCATGCCGTACGCCATCCAGAAGATCGAGATGATGACCTCGCAGCAGTACCCGGCCGGGTTCGCCACGAGCCTGGCTTTGAAGGACGTCGACCTTGCGGCGGACTCCGGAGGCGGCCTTGGCCCGCTGCTCCAGGTGGTGCGTGGGCGTTTGGAGCGCACGGTCGAGGCCGGTCACGGGGGAGACGACCTGGCGGCGATCGACGCCGTGCGCGGCTCCTGAGTCGATCGGCCGCGGGCCCCTCTCCGGTGGGAGAACCGGTCACGCCTCACGGCGCCCGATCTCCGCTTGCGGAGGCGGTGGCGCGGGTGGTGGCCGGCATCGCCCCCGGCCAGGTGGCGACCTACGGGGAGGTCGCGCTCGAGGCCGGCGCACCGGGGGCGGCCCGAGCGGTCGGCAGGATCCTGGCGGGATCAAAGGGCCTTCCCTGGTGGCGGGTTGTCACCGCCTCGGGCCGGCTCGTCCCGGGCCTCGAGGCCGACCAGGCGGCGCGCCTTGTCGCCGAAGGTGTCAACCTGCGGGGACAGCGGGTGGTGGTCGCTGCGCGGATGAGACAGCGGGGCTCGCTTCGGCCCGGGAGCTAGTTGCTGCGGTTCGGCGATTCCACCCAGATCGCCCGGGCGACCTCTGCTGAGAGGTGCCGAGGCGCCCCGCCGTCCGGTTGGCAGGTGAGGACGCCTCCGGCCCCGAGGGCCTCGGTCACCTCTACCGAGCGACCGGGGACGAGCCCGCTGTCGTAGAGGAAGGTGAGCACGCTCGGCGCCTCATGCTCGGCGAGCTCCGAGATCCGGGCGATGCGGGCCCGCTCGCCGGTCGACAGCAGGGCGAGCGATCGCAGGATGCGCTCGGGCGCGACCACCCCGGGGATCGTGTTGCCGTGCGGGCAGGTGAGCGGGTCGCCCAGGCTGTGCTGGAGGCGGTCGAGCACCTCCTCGGAAAGCGCGGGGGCCAGCTGGTGGGCCTCCTTGTCGGCCTCCACCCAGTCGAGGCCGAGCACTTCGGTGAGCCACACCTCGAGAACTCGGTGGCGCCGGACGACGTCGGCTGCCACTTCCCGGCCGAGAGCGGTGAGCTCGACCTGATGGGTCGCGTCCATCGAGACCAGACCGTCGCGCTCGAGGCGCCGCAGCGCCTCGCTCACGCTCGGGGGGCTGACGCCCAGCCATTCGGCAAGCTTGCCCGGGCGCACCTGCTCGCCCTCTTGATCCAAATAGAAGGCGGCCTCGAGGTAGCGCCCAGCGGCGCCCTGCCAACCCGAACCCCCCGGGACCGAGGCCGAGGCCCGCTCGTCGGTGCGCGCCATGTTCTCAACCTACTCATGTGCCCGGCACGGCTACCGCCGAGGATCGCCCTGGTCGGGGCCCGAGCTGGCCGGGGACCGGCTCGCTTGGCTAGGAAGGAGCCGATGGAGCTGCTCCGGACCGCCGCCGAGCTCGCGCAGGCAATGGCAGATGAGCGCCGCCGGCACCGTCGAGTCGGCCTTGTGCCCACGCTGGGGGCGTTGCACGCTGGCCACCGCTCGCTGCTCATCCGAGCGGCGGCGGGGTGCGAGACCCGCGTCCTCAGCATCTTCGTGAACCCGCTGCAGTTCGGCCCCGGCGAGGATTTCGCCCAGTATCCCCGTGACCTCGAGGGTGACCTCGCCGTCGCCGGGGAGTCCGGAGTCACCCACGTGTTCGCCCCGGAGGTCAGCGAGCTGTACCCCCCGCCGGTCCTGACCACCGTTCACGTCACCGGATTGGCCGAGCGCCTCGAAGGCGCGTTCCGCCCCGGTCACTTCGACGGCGTGGCGACGGTGCTCACCCGGCTGTTCAATCTGGTGGGGCCGGCGCGCGCGTTCTTCGGGGAGAAGGACTTCCAGCAGCTGGCCGTCGTCCGCCGGGTGGTCACCGAGCTGCGCCTCCCGGTCGAGATCGAGGGCTGCCCGACGGTGCGCGAGGCGGACGGGCTTGCGTTGTCGAGCCGCAACCGTCGGCTCTCGCGCCCCGAGCGCGAAGCCGCACCCGTCGTCTACTCGGCCCTGTGCGCGGGCGCGAACCTCGTCGAGCGGGGCGAGGGTCGACCCGGCGCGGTGCGTGCCGAGATGGAGAGGGTGATCGCTCAGGAGCCCCTCGCTGCATTCGACTACCTGGAGGTGGTCGACCCGACCAGCCTCGAGGTGCCCGAGGCGATCATCGGGCCGGTGCGACTGCTCGCCGCTGTGCGCTTTGGCTCCGTTCGGTTGATC
The DNA here is from genome assembly GCA_025463965.1 of Acidimicrobiaceae bacterium. Classification (GTDB taxonomy): domain Bacteria; phylum Actinomycetota; class Acidimicrobiia; order Acidimicrobiales; family Bog-793; genus JAODBN01. The sequence continues at coordinate 187 of JAODBN010000249.1, read as the reverse complement.
GACAACCTCGCCGCTCAGTCTCTTTCACGCTGACCCCCGGCCCGCTGCCAGGCGGTCGGTGCGGCCGAACATCGTGCTGCCCCAATAGGCAGACCTCTCGCGATCCGCAATACGGCACAGCGGGTGATACCGGACTTCCTCTCGAGGGACCGCTCGCTCTGGGCGGCTCCGCCAAAGAAGAGGGCGA
>JAODBN010000241.1 GCA_025463965.1 Acidimicrobiaceae bacterium | reverse complement strand
CATCCTCTGCATACGCACCGAGCGAGTCGTAGCGATCGGAGTCGTAGGCGTTCAGATCGGAGCCACCTGCGCCCACGTGGTCGAACAGCACAACCCGAAATTCGTCCTCGAACCGTGGCGCCACACGACGCCACATACGCTTGTCGCAGCCGAAACCGTGTGCGAACACCATCGGCTGTCCGTCGGGCCGGCCTGACACCGTTACGTTGAACCGGTCGAGGTCGCCCACCCGCGGAGGCTACCGCAAGCACCTCCGGTGATGGTTTGAGATCCTCCGGGAGCCCGACCTGGCTCAGTCTCGGAGATGCCCTATTGAGCTGCCTTCAACTCGGCGATTTGGGCCCGCGCTGCATCCACAAGCTCCGCGTTGGTGTGCGCGTGTCCGGCGAGTCCCCAGCCACCGTCGGGAGCCTCGGTGAGGAGCACCCAGGTTCGATCTCGGAGGGTTTGGTCGCCGGCCGCCTCGACGACGAGCGCGGTGAACCGCTCTACGACTGCGAGTTGTTTGGCACGGTCCAGTGCGGCCGCGTTGGTCAGAACCTGGATGCGGACGTACGTGGATTCCCCGTCGACGTTTGAGATGGCATCGCTTGGCAGCTCATGGACGAAGGCCGCCGTGTTCCGCCGAAACATTGGAATGTCCGGCACCTGCTCGATCGTCATCAGGGCGCGAGCGAGCTCCGCTGCAAGCGTGTGTTTGTCGGCGAAGGTCCCGGCAGCGGCATAGACATCGATCATTGGCATGCTCGGTGCTCCTTTGGCTCTTTTTGAGATTTCGGGCACGGCGGCGCCTGGCGATTCCCCTGAGGAGCATCGACCGACGTCATGGGCGGGCCGGGCGGCCCTTCCCCTTCCGATCGGGTGGGGGAAGCGCCGCTTTGAGCAGCGCCTGAACGGCGTCGCGCGCGGAAGGGGCGATTGCGGGATCGTGGTGGTCCATGCGCCCGGCGAGCCCGGCGCCGTCGTAGATCAGGTGGAGCTGGCGCCCGAGGCTCACCGGATCGCGGGCTCCCGCTTGCTCGGCGAGATCGGTGAGCATGGCCCGGACCGAGGTCCTGAACCGGTCGGCGGCTTGTTGAACGAGACCACGTGCGGGAGCTTCGGTGGAGGCCGCGATGAACGCGCAACCGTTGAAGTCCGGGCGCTCGTACTGGTGGGCTTGCGCGTCGAAGACCGCGAGAATTTTCTCGCGCGGATCCTCGACCCTAGCGACCGCCGCGGTGAGTCCGTTGGTCGTCCGGTCGTGTCGCGAGGCCAGGTAAGCGGCAACGAGCTCTTCCTTGCTGCCGAAGAGGTTGTAGAGCGAAGCCTTCGCGACACCGGCGCGCTCGACGATTCGGTCGACCCCGACGGTCTGGACTCCCTCGGCGTAGAAGAGCTCGTTGGCGGCGGCAAGGAGCCGCTCTCGCGCTGACGCTCGCTGCGGAGCGTTGGTCGGGGACACGGTGGTCACGGCTCCCTCCTCCTTTCAGACCGGTCGTTCTATCGTACGGCGGAAGCGCTGGACAGGGCGCTGGCGGTCAACGACGGCCCGCTGGATCCGAGCCTCGACAGGACGCGTTTCCGTTTCCGTCGACAGTCACGGGTAGAAGACCAGTGCAAAGCGATGGAGACGGTGCCGCCGTGCTGTGCGGACCGCATTTGGAACGGTCATCTGTCATTGAGGGATCCCCTTTGAGCATCGGGGTTATACGGCCGTGCGGCCGCCGTCGGCGGCGAAGACGGCACCGGTCACGTAGCTGGCCTTTTCGGACGCGAGGAAGCCGATGACCTCGGCGATCTCATCGGGTTCTCCAACGCGCGCCAGCAAAGTGGCGGCGCCGAGGGCCTCGACCCGCTCCGAGGAGGCGGAGGTGTAGATAGGTCCAGGGGAGACCGTGTTGACCCGGACGCCGGCGGGGCTGTATTCGGCCGCCCACGATCGAGTGAAGGATGCCAATGCGGCCTTGGTGGCGCTGTAGGCCGCCCCACCAGCGAGGCCGATCTGGCCTGCCATGCTCCCGAGGTTGATGATGCTGCCGTTCCCGCGTGCCGCCATCTTCGGGGCGAGCGCGGCAACGAGGAAATATGCAGAGCGGACATTCGCGTCAAAGAGCCGGTCGAAGGTGGCGACGTCGAGTTCCCCAGTCGGACCGAACCAGGCGAATCCGGCATTGTTGACGAGGACGTCGACCTGGCCGACCTGCTCGACGAGATGGTCAAGCTCGGCAGCGTCGCTGAGATCGGCGGCGACGAATCGAGCCTTGCCTCCAAAGGCTTCGATCTCTCCGACGACCTCCGCGCCCCTGTCGGCATCACGTCCGTGGACGATGACCTGCCAACCGTCTCGAGCGAGGCGTCGCGCGGCTGCTCGGCCAATGCCGGATGTCGAACCCGTGACCAGCGCGGTGCCAAGGCGCGCCGAGGGACTGCTCACTTCGGTCATGGCGACTCCTGTAGGTAGGTAGACAGGTCTGTATAGCACAGTCGAAGGGAGCTGGCGACCTCGACACCCGTCGCGAGCTAACCGGCGTGCACATATCTCGGGGTGATTCGGGCGCCGGCGAGAAAATGCCGACTCTGCGTTCGCGCTCGTGGAACTCGGCGTAGCGCAACAGTGGCTGGCGGCGGCGAAGGAGGCGCTCGGCGGTGCGTTCGTGTCTGCCGTCGACCGCAGGAAGAGCATGGCTCGCCAGACCCGTGCACATATCGCTGTGGCGCAACGCGGCTCAGGGCGCCCCGCCGGTCTCATCCACGAGAACTCCAGGCGTGACCACAGTTCCGCTGCAGAGGCGTGGTTCGCGGGCCCGGGGTGGTCGCGACAAGAACCGAATAGCCACGCTTTGCCGACTCGCCCGACGTCCCGGTTGCAATCCGGAGGGAGCCTCCGTATAGTAAGTGGAGAAGGCTTCCGTTTCCCATTAGATACCAGTCGAAGGGGCCTCGTCAATGCCCCCAGGCCGGGATCGCTCGACTGACAACTTCCACTACTGAACGGCCGTCTGTCTGTCGACGGACTCGCCGGAGCCGCTCCTCGCCTTCCGGCTCCTACGACCGGGCACGACGCCCGGACTGCAGCGCCGCTCAGTCAACACGAGTAACGAGGTGAATTGATGCGCCAAGGACCACTCGCTGGCCGGTATTCAGCGGTCGCAACCATGGTGATGTTCGCGCTGATCCCGTATCTGGCGCTGTCCGCTTCTCTCGGCCCACTGACGCCGATCATCAGCAAGCAGCTTCACATGTCCGCGCAGACGATGAGCCTCGGCTCCGGCCTCGCCAATGCCGCGTATGCGCTCGGCACCGTGCTGGCGGTTCAGTTCGCCCAGCACCTCCCGCAGCGGCGGATGTTGGTCTCCTACGCCGTCCTTCTCGTCATCGGGTCGGTGCTGACCGCGGCTGCGACCGATCCCGCCATGTTCATCGTCGGTCACATCATCCAGGGGCTGTGCACGAGCTTGCTGTTGATCGCAGCAGTCCCGCCGTTGGCGATCGGTTACCCGGCGAACAAGCTCCGTGACACCGCTGTGATCATGAACATGTGCATCTTCGGGGCGGTTGCGCTGGGCCCACTCGTCGGCGGCCTGCAGGCCCAGTCGAACGCGTGGAGACCGCTGTTTTGGATCGTCGCGGGCGTAGCGCTCGTCGCGCTGATCCTTGCCGTCTTGACATTCGATGACGCGCCGGCGGCCAACCCCGACTCGCCGCGCGACCTACCCGCGATCGGACTCGCCGCCGCCGGTTGTGTAGCGGCCTTCTTCGGTGCTTCCGAGCTCACGAGCCACGCGTTCCTTAATGGCGAGACGATCGTGCCCCTGCTGGGCGGTCTGGCGCTGATCATCGTCCTCGTCGTCTACCAGTTCCGTGCGAAGCGGCCGCTGCTGACGATCCGGTCGATGATCACCAGCTCGATCCCGGTCGCCGGCATCGTCGTCGCGCTGTTCGCCGCAGCGGCATCGGTCTCTGCAACAGCGCTCACCGCCGGGGTTCTCGCAGCGCGATACAGCCCGCTGCACGTGGGGCTCCTCTATCTGCCCGAAGTGGGCGGCGCCGTGCTCTCGGCGGTCGCGCTCGGTCTTGTCGTCCGCAAGCGTGCGATGCACTACCTCCCGCTCGCCGGAATGGCCATGCTGGCGGCCGGGATCGCGGTCTTCCGGATCTCCGTTCCGTCGAGCCAAGCGATGACGCTCGTCGGCTCGGGCCTCACCGGGGTCGGGCTGGGTGCCACCGTCGCGCCAGCGCTGTTCGTCGCCGGCTTCTCCCTGCCTTCCTTGAGCCTCCAGCGGGTATTCGCGATCGTCGAGCTCTTCCGAGCGGCGGCGGCGTTCATGGTCGCTCCGATCTTTGTCCACTTCGCCGCAGCAACCGGCGGTGGTCTCGACGCCGGCACCGCCATCGCATTGTGGATCGGACTCGGGCTCGCTGTCGGCGGAGCGATCATTGGTGTCGTCATCTACCTGCTGAGCGGTGCCCGACCCCAGAAGCCCGATCTCGACCGTTTCCTGGCTGGGCGCGATCCGGCGTGGGAGTCACCACCGCTCCTGGCGAAGGTTCGCCGGCGCTCACCTGAGCCGAAGTTCCCGGCCATGGCGGGCGCACTGACTGAAAGCGTCCGCTGAGATGGCATCGATCGCACGGGGCGTCCCATCGCCCGCGGGTCCGGTCCTGTTCGCCTACGACGGCTCCGAGCTTGCTCGGCTCGCGATCGAGCAGGCGGCGCGCGAGATCACTACCGGGCGAGACGCTCTGGTCCTGTGCGTCTGGCAGCCCGCCGATGTCGGCTTCGAGCCGATCACCAAGCGCCACTTCGACGCCGACTCAGCTGCGGAAGTGCGCAGCGCCGCTGAGCAGACCGCCGCGTTCGGAGCCTCGCTCGCAGAGAAGGAAGGGTTCCGCGCGCAAAGTCTGGCAGTTGAAGCTGCGCCGACGTGGAGAGGGATTGTTGAGAGCGCCAACGAGCACCATGCGAGCCTGATCGTGATCGGTTCTCACCGCCGCAGCGGTCTTGCGGGCCACCTGCTCGGCAGCGTGGCAGCTGCAGTCGTTGCACACGCGTCATCGTCCGTGCTTGTCGTGCATCAGGAATCCTGAACAGCCGCTGGCGAGGGCGGAGCACCTTCCACGCACCCGGGGGGTCGCTTCCTTTCCCGGTCCCACTGCGGATGGTGTCCGCTAAGGGAGGGCCGAGCGCACTCCGCTGGATCCGTACGGCCCTGAGCAGTCCCGCCGGCACTTCTCGGGCGGTATCAGCCGCCCTGGCGGTTCAAGGTCGTGGGGCGTTCGCGGGCAATGTTGGGTGACGGGCGGCGTCGACGACGGCGGCGAGAGTGGCGATGATGCCCAGGGTGGCGCCGAGCGTCGCCACCCCGGCCCAACCGTGGCTGTCGTAGATGGCGCTCGCGAGAGCGGAGCCGATGGCGCCGCCGGCGAAATAGCACACCATGTAGGCCGAGGTGATTCTGCTGCGGGCTTCGGGGACCAGTCGGTAGATGAGCGACTGGTTCGTCACCATGAGGCCTTGCGCACCGACGTCGAGGATCAGGATGCCGATGATCAGCATGGTGAGGTCGTGGCGCCCATACCAGATGGGGAGGAACGAGATGGCGAGACAGGCGGCAAAGGCCAGTGTGGTGGCCTTGGTCAGCCCCCGGTCGGCCCAGCGGCCGGCGACGTTGGCACAGAGTGCTCCGGCGGCGCCGACGAGGCCGAACAGGCCAATGGCGGTGTCGCCGTAGTGGTAAGGGGCGCCGGCCAGCAGGAACGCCATGGTGGTCCAGAACACGCTGAACGCCGCGAAGGCGAGGGCGCCGAATAGACACCGTCGCCGGAGGAGCGGCTCACTTCTCAAAAGCGTGACCGTCGTGCCGAGCAGGGCGCGGTAGCTGACGGCGAGCCGGGGTTGCTCGGGAGGCAGCAGCCGTCCGAGCACGATCGCCAGGGCGACGGTGAGCGCCGCGGCCATCACGTACACGACGCGCCAGCTCGCCGCTCCGGCCACGACTCCAGACACGGTCCGCGCCAGCAGGATCCCGAGGAGGAGGCCGCTCATGACCGTGCCGACGATCTGGCCGCGGTGCTCGTCATCAGCCAGTGAGGCCGCCATAGGGATCAGGACTTGGGCCACGACCGAGGTGGCGCCGACGATCAGAGCGACCCCGATGAGCACGCCGATCGACGGGGCGGCGGCGGAGGCGATCAGGCCGGCGGCTGCGATGGCGAGGACGGTGGGTACCAGTCGGCGGCGCGCCACGAGGTCGCCGAGGGGGACGACCAGGGCGAGGCCGAGGACGTAGCCGATCTGCGTGAACGTGACGATCAGGCCGGCGGTACCGGAGCTGGCCCCGTAGGCCTTGGCGATCGTGTCCAAGATGGGCTGGGCGTAATAGAGGTTCGCCACCGCGACCCCGCACGCGACGGCGAAGAGCAAGACCAGCCCGCGGCTGATGCGCGGGGGAGCTTCGATCGTGCTGGCGGGGACGGACATGAGGCACCTCCAATAGCTGTACGGCTCGTACAGTATCAGATTATGTGTACCTAGCGTTCATGAAGTACAGTCGAGAGGTGCCCGCAGGTTCGGTCTCGGCGCCGAGTCGCCCTGGACGTCCCCGCAGCGAACGAGCGCGCCTGGCGATCTTGGAGGCCGCGGCCGACCTGCTGATCGAGGGTGGCCTTCACGCCGCGACGATCGAGGCCATCGCGGCTCGGGCCGGGGTGAGCAAGGTGACCATCTACAAGTGGTGGCCCACCCGTG